>CALDJV010000266.1 GCA_937899305.1 uncultured Cytophagaceae bacterium | reverse complement strand
ATTAGAAACATAAATTGGGAAACTTATTTTTGTTTCATCCCTTAGTATAATTCACTCCCCACCTTACTCCCCAGTTTAGTTGTTGGCCTCTTGCGGGGGGCATCAATAGCCCCAACAGACCCAGCATCAAAAATATTTTGTTCATAGTGTTATTTGTTAGCAGTAGTTGACAAGTATTGTTGGTTTATTTGTTTGATCTTTTTAGCAGGTGTATTCACCTCTATCATTTAAAAAATAGCATAGTTACGTCATTGGTTTATCCTCTTAACAGACAGCACTTTGGGTTAGTAATCGTTCTCTGTACTATTTACTACCTATGTCTAGCGTAGGTATAAAACTCAATTTCTTTTTTTGGTAGGCGGTAAGTTGTATTGCGTTGTGTTTCAAATGCAGCAACTTCAGGTGCTTGAGTTGTAGCACACAAGCGGGTAAATCAGTGAGTTGGTTCTCATTGAGATAAAGAAACACCAGCTTTTTTAGGTAACTCAACGACACTGGTATTTCTTGCAGGTTGTTATACGCAATGTCAAGAATCAATAGGTTTTGTAAGTTTTTGATACATAATGGCAATGATTTTAAGCGATTGTTTTTTACTTCCAGCATTTTGAGATTTCGCATCTGGGTTACACAATCGGGTAATTTACTCAGCAAGTTGTTATCCAAATTAAGGGTGATCAATTCCTGTAGGCTTGCCAAAGAGGAAGGCAAATCAGTCAATTTATTACCACGAATGTCTAATCCATTCAAATGCTTTAGTTTAGACAATTCGCCAGGCAATGATATCAAGAAGTTATTGGCGATACTTAGGTATTGTAGGTTGGGCAGTTGGGTAATTACTTGGGGTAACTGGGTGAATTGATTGAACTGCAGATAAAGGCTTTTCAATTTTTTTAGCTTCCCAAGCTCGGCTGGAAGGTCCACTATTTGATTATCGATTAGATTGAGTTCTTCCAGGTTGGATAGCTGACCAATTTTCGGAGATAATTCCTGTAATTGTCGGCTACTCAAATATAAACGACTGACTTGAGCAGGGTGCTTAAGGGCTTCTTCCAAGGAAGTAAAGACTTTACCCTTCACTACCCCATTGCCCAATAGTGGGGTAAGCCAAGCCGGTTGGGGGCAAATTAAAAGTAAAAGGATGCAAAGAATGGTTAAGGTATTTTTTCGTTGTTTGTGCAAAGTGTTCATAGCGCATTGTTATTAAAGTAAAACCAAGCTTGTTGGTATGTTGGTGTTTACTTTATTATGTCTAACAATGCGTTATATCACCCCTTTTGGGCTAATTTTATTTTACTTTTCTCTACAAAACACAAAAAAACACTGAAAACCAGTGCTTTACATATCACATTTTTTGATCATTATCTTGGTCCTTGTTATTTAGCAACTGCTGAATTTTTTTAAGAAGTATAGGATACTCCCCAAAAGCCTTTGATATTTCTTCTGGGTCAAGCTCTTCAATATCCATATTGAGATCCTTGAGCAGTTCTTGTTCAGCAATGCTATCAATCCACAGGGCAGCTTGTCGATACTTGTCTACCCATTCAACAAACCAAGGGTCTTTCATTTTTTTCTCGAATTCCTTGAGTTCGGCCGGATTGAGTTTGTCATTAAAATAATTTTCGATTAAAAGTTGTTCTTTTTCGGTTAAGTCTCGCTTTCGTTCCTTTCCCATTCTAACAATTTCTTGGCAACTAAATTTTTCAATTTCAGGATAAATTTGTCTTTGGCTGTTGAAGCGATTTGAAAGTTGCCAAAATTCATTACCTGTGCAACTTCCTGGATGTTTTTACCGTCTATCAGCAGTAATTTTAACATTTTTCTGGCCAGTGGGTTTAGTTGATCAATGCACTCAAGTATCATAAGTTGTTTCTTATCTCGCCCGATCTTCACATCATCCTTCCGACACTCATCACAAGTCTTCGCGACATTGGTCATAGTGGAATTTTTTCGATCAGTCAACAACTTCTTGGCAATTGCCATCACATACACTCTTCCCTGATTATCGAGTTTATATAGCTCCCCACGTTTCAAATTTTTCGGCAAAGATAGTAATTGCTTGGCTACATGCCTCATTTAAATGCATAGTGTTGCAATGTGGAAACCATTTTTGTAGCGAAAAAATAAAATCATCGCGATGGTATTCTAAATATTTGATGGAAAATTGGGTAAAATTACCCGATTTGTAGGCTTGCACGTAGTTCATAGAGGTGAATAAAATAAGGTTGAAGATAAACTTAGCTGACAAACTAACGGTTTGAAATTTAACAAATCAAGAGTCAAAAAGTTCCGAAAAAACCGGGAAATTAAGCATGTTTAAGCAAAAAATGGGAACAAGTGTTGATCACTTGTCCCCAGGTTATTTCAAAAGCTACATCTATAATATCAATTAAGCCAATACCGAATCGTTTTGGATGTGCTCCAGCACTTCCTCGAGTGCTACCACAAATTCATTGACTAGTTTATCCATCTCTGGATTATTTTGCTCATCACGGGCTATTTTCTCCATTTGCCGAGCCTGTTTTGCCAGCTTTTGTAAATCCAATATATCTAGCGAGCTTTTTACTTTATGCGCTAGTTTTCCCAATGTAGTAATGTTTGCGGTAGTTTGGGCTTGTCGCATCTCAGCAATCAAAGCAGGGGTTTCTTCTATAAACATGTTCACCATTTGGCGCACATGTGCTTTGTTCCCTCCCATCATTTTCTCAAGCTTTTGCAAATTGTAAGTGTCCGAAACGCTTGCTTGCTTTAGTTGGGTAGCAATGGGGGCCCGATTCACCGACAATTCAGGTAAATTTATCAAAATCTTTTCCAGTAAATCGTTCTGTTCAAATGGTTTCGTCAAATAATCGTTCATACCTGCGTTTAAACACCGTTGCCGATCTCCCTTGATGGCATTGGCAGTAAGCGCAATGATAGGAACCGAAGATTGTAGTCGTTGCCGGATGATCTTGGTAGCTTCTATTCCATCCATCACCGGCATTTGCATATCCATCAAAATGAGGTCATATTTACCATCATTAAATTTTCGGAGTGCCTCTTCGCCATTTTCGGCCACTTCTACAATTACTCCCCATTCTTCTAAAATCGTAGTAGCCAAAAATTGATTCATTTGATTATCTTCGGCCAATAGCACCCGTTTTTCAAAAAGTTTTTGGGTGTAATTTTTATTAATCTCGTGCTTAGGCGCCACTGCTTGAGGAGCTCCCTTCTCGAACGAAAGGCTAAACGAAAAAGAAGTGCCCACTCCAAATTCGCTTTCTACTTGTAATGTTCCACCAAATAGCTCTACCAATTGTTTTCCAATGGTCAGTCCCAATCCTGTACCTCCGTACTTTCGAGTAATGCTGGCATCTTCTTGATTGAAACTTTCAAAAATCGTTTCAATATTTTCTTTCTTGATCCCTTTTCCAGTATCTATCACCTGAAAATGAACCGTTTGTGAAATCTCGTCTTGCGCCGTTACTTTGGCGATCACCCTTACTTTTCCTACATCGGTAAACTTGATGGCATTGTTGACCAAATTGAGTAAGATTTGATTGAGCCGTACTGAATCACCTACTATAAAGGCATGCATATTTGGATCAATGTCCGCAAATAGACCAATGCCTTTCTCTTCGGCTTTGTAGTTAAGCGTAAACCTAAGATGACGGATCATTTTGGGCAAGTCAAAAGCCACTTGCTCTAACTCTAGTTTGCCTGCCTCTATTTTTGATATATCCAAAATGTCATTGATGATGACCAACAAGTTGTCAGCCGATATGCCAATGGCATTCAAATATTTGTTTTGTTTATCGGTCAATGTTGTTTTCTCCAACAAACGTTGCATTCCCATGATGGCATTGAGTGGCGTGCGAATTTCGTGACTCATATTGGCCAAAAATCGCTCTTTAGCATGCGACGACTCCTCCGCCTTTTGGCGAGCCTTGATCAAAATTTTCTCTGCTTTTTTCTTGTTGGTTACGTCTCGATATTGCCACAAATGCCCCAAGTATTGTTCTTCGCTGAAAATGGGTATGTAGTCTCGCTCAAAGACCCGTCCATCATTTAGTTCCAGCTCCTCTCCTACTATGATGTTACGCGCAGTGAGAATATCATTGATTTGTCCTACAAAAGTGTCCGCGTTTTTAAAATATCCTTTGCTAATTTCGGCAAATGGACGACAATCTACTCCAACCAGCTCTTCAGGAGAAAAAGGAATACCAAACATATCACAAAATACGGGGTTGGCCAATACTACTTGTCGCTCGGGGTTCTCCAGTAAAATCCCAGCTTGCATATTTTGTAGCAAGGCCTGAAGACGAGAATTGGTAGTACTGAGTGCTTCTTCGGCCTCAATGCGTGCGGTAACGTCTTGAATAAGCACCAAACGCGCGGTGCAATTATTGTAATTGATGTCTTTGGCAGTGATGTCTACATAGATCACCGTTCCATCTTTGAGACAATGGGTACTGCGGGTCACTCGCTCGTTGTTCAAGTTTTTCATCAAGAAGGGTACTTCTTCTTGGGGCCGGAGATCTTTGATTGTCATCTTTAACAACTCTCTCCGCTCGTAGCCATATTTTTCTACTGTGGTGTCATTTACAGCTAAAATTTTCAGGTTTTCAGGGTCAAAAATCAGCATGGGGTGCGGATTTTGATTGAAAAGCAGGCGGTGATTTTGTTCCGATTTCTTGAGTTGGTCCTTGGCATTTTTCTGTTGTGTAATGTCAGTGATCAACGCAATGATACCAATTTGATTTCCTTGTTCGTCGTAGTAGGGTGATGCATTGATTTGTGACCACCAAACCGTTCCATCTTTACGGATTTGTTCTATCTCATACTTTTCTGAAACACCTTCTTTACGTCGAGCTATTTTTGCTTCGATGATGGGCCACTTTTCTGGAGGCAAAAACAACTTATATGCTTTTTTATGTCGCAATTCTGACAACTGATAACCTGACAAAGCTTCCATTCGAGGATTGGCAAAAATAATTTCAGTATCAGGGTCGGTAATCAGTAATCCTTCTTGCAATTCTTCTATCACAC
Source organism: uncultured Cytophagaceae bacterium (assembly GCA_937899305.1). Lineage (GTDB taxonomy): Bacteria > Bacteroidota > Bacteroidia > Cytophagales > Microscillaceae > Microscilla. Next base: position 14,680 of record CALDJV010000266.1, on the reverse strand, counting down.
TTCCATAAAGTATATCCTTGTCTCTCAACTCTTTTTCCATTTGTAGTCGAATTTTACTCTCATACAAGGATATTTGGTGAGAAACGCATCCCTCTAAAGAAACGGCAAATTTTTGAATCACCCCCTTCAGCTTATTGAGCTCTATTTTAGATAATGATTCAGACCACTTGCTGGAATAAAGCTTTAGAAAGCCTATTTTGCCCAAGCGATACAGGGCATAGCCTCCTTGCCGAATATTACTTTCCTGAATAAATTCACTAAACTGAGGGTCTTGATTGCCTATTGAGTAACAAGGTGCAGTTTCTAACACCCTTGCGATAGGATGGTTATCTTCTATTACCTGAACGGTGCTTTTTGAGCTAGGCAAAGCAAATGCATTTACATACCTATGTGAATTTGACTTATCGTTGTCTACCAAAGATTCCTTCAGCCAAACTGAGGCAAAATCAAGGCTTTTACGAGACAACAACGTAGTCAAAAAATGCTCGCAATTCTCAGGCAAATCCAAAGATGCCCCTATCGACAACGATATTTCATATAAAGTGGTGATGTTGTCAAGAATATCATTGTTTTGAATCATAGTTTTCTTTAGTTGGGAGTTTTCTCCAGTCCACAATCGACGGTCCATAGTCCACGGTTTTTTAGTTAGTAGTTCGGAGTCAGGAGTTGGTAGTTTTTTTAGTGCTCAGTCCATAGTCGATGGTCCATAGTTTTTTTAGTCCACAGTCGACGGTCCATAGTCCACAGTAGCGCGATGCGATATAATTAGCTTCGCTGAGCTCGCCAAGGCTTGGTTTAACTATTGTCATATTTGCAAAACCTTTAGTCCTGAGCGGAGCCGAAGGAACTAACAATAGAACAATGCAACAATGAGCGAAGCGGAACAATGTAACAATACAATTTAACCATAGAACAATAAGCAATGTCACGTAACAAAGTCCACTACCCTACTTGCAACGATCCTACAACAATTGTTTTATTAAAAAACTCTATATAACCTTCTCCATATGAAGATATTTCTCCCAAAGTAAGCGCCCCTGATAAACTTTCAGGATGACCCAAACCTTGTTTGACCGCTTGTAGCTCAGCACCAAAATCATCTTCCAAAAACAACACCCGCGATATACAGTCAAAGACCATATAATCACTCTGCTGAGCAACCGAAGCCTGCTGACAAGTTGCGGCGGCTTCACCAGCGGCATCAATCAAATTTTGCTTTTCTCCTTTCAAAATAGCCAATGAAGTATTTTGTGGCACTTCTCCGACACAAACCAAGGCTCCGTCTTCATTCACCATAATTGGATCACGTACAATCACCTCTACCCCTTCTTTATTGATCCCAAAAGGATACCCCTTTGCCAAATCAAAAAAGTCTTGCTGAGCAAATGATTCTCCACTATTCACTTCTACCACTTCTTTGTATATATCAAAAGCATTGTCCCAGTTCAATTCCGTAATGATGTTTTTGTCGGTACCTGTGGCCATGATGGGCTCTACTATCTTTTGCCAACCATGCTTGATGCCCAGGGTACTTTTGGTGGGGATGAAAGCAACCAGTGCGGTATCCTGAAAAATACCTTCTTGGCTAAACACACAAGGCTGTTGCTGTAAACTCAAAGAACCTGCTCCTCCTCCCATGTAATTGATGCCATCGCCATAAGCGCCATATAGTTTTCTCAAAAAGGTGGCTACATTGGCTGTGAGTCCATCTAGCAGTACCAAAGCACTCTGAGGCATCTCGTTCTGAATGATCTCAGGAATAAGCTCTATTTCAAAGTCGGCTCGCTCAAGTCCTGCAACCGTCAAAAGCACCGTCTCTTCAGGCAAGGCCTTCAGTACCAAACCAGCGTCATATTTTTGTTCCTGGTCAATGACCCCAGGAAATATTCCCCCAAAAAACTTTACGTGGTGCATCTTTAATGCTTCTATAAGAGGAGTCAATGCGGGCAAATCCTGTTCACCAAACATAAACAACCAGGTCTTGGATAAATCCTGAGTTACTTCGTGAAGCACTTTTTCAATGAACTGGTCGATGGCAGCAATTTCGATATACATGTTATTTAATATTTAGATGATGATTGGTTATAATATCATATACCAGGATCACGCCTTATAAATTAAACTACTGTAAATCAACGTACTAACGATTCCATTTTAAACAACCATTCCCAAATTGGGAATGGTTATTCTCTATTTGAGAACCATTTATGCCTCCACGAGCAACTCTCCATTTTTGATCATCCGATAAATAGTAGACTTACCGATGTCTAGTTTTTGGGCTACCAATACAATGTTTTGGTCATATTTTTTAAGAAAATGATTGATAATCAAGCGATTGTATTCTTTGAGGGTCGTTTCGTTGAGTAATAGGTCACTCGCGCTTTTGGTAGCACTAAACGTAATGTCTTCGGGAAGTATTTCTTCTCCATTGGCCATCACTGTGGCCAATTCAATGATCGCCTTTAACTCTCTCACATTTCCTGGAAACGCATACTGTAACAATTTTTTCTGGGCTTCGGGTGATATCTTGCAAGCCGACATTCGATTGTCTTTGCAAAACTGCTGAACAAAATATTTGGCCAACAAAATAATATCCGTGTTACGGTCACGCAACGGAGGAACTTTTACTGGTAAACCCAACAATCTATAATAAAGGTCTTCCCGAAAGTTCCCTTTTTGTACTTCTTCCAATAAATTTTTATGCGTAGCCACTACTACTCGCACATCTATCTTTACGGTTTCGTTCCCTCCTACCCTCGTCACTTCTCTTTCTTGGAGCACTATCAACAACTTGGCTTGCATGCCCAAATCCATCTCTCCTATTTCATCCAAAAACAAGGTCCCTTTGTGGGCCTCTTCAAATTTACCAATGCGTCGGGCCACCGCTCCAGTAAAAGCTCCCTTTTCGTGGCCAAACAATTCGCTCTCGATGAGTTCTCTGGGAATAGCAGCTACATTTACCGCTACAAAAGATTTTTTCTTACGAAGGGAGTTGTAATGAATGGCTTTGGCCACCAACTCTTTACCTGTACCGGTTTCACCAGTAATAGACACTGTAATGTTATTGGAGGTCGCTTTTTCCATCAAGCGAAACACTTGCTGAATAGCGGCACTGTTTCCCTTGATGATTTTGTCAAACGTATACTTACGTCCTACTTCTTCTTTCAAATCATCTATTTGTTTCTTTAAAGACAGGTTGTCACGAGCGTGATTGATGCTTTTCCAAAGGTTTTCTTTAGTATTCTCATCTTTTACAATGTAGTCATAGGCCCCTTCTTTTACCAAACTAATTGCGGTGGTGATGTCTTCTTGCCCTGAAACTACAATAACTGGTACATCAGGAATGCGGTCTTTGAGCTGTTTGAGCAATTGACTTCCGGTAAAGTCGGGCAATGAATAATCCAGCGTGATGATGGTGGGGTTTTGATGAAGGTTATCAAGAAGTGCTTTTCCTGAACTAAAGCGGATTACTTCATAATCGGGGTTCATAGATAAGCTGTACAATAAAATTTTAGCGTACCAGTCATCGTCTTCTACTACAAATATTTTGAGTCCTTCCATATAAATGCTTGATTGAGGTTTGGCTTTTTTGAGCAATGTGTGTTGGTAGCTCAAAGCATCGATACATATACATGTCTTAATACTCGGGAATATCACCTAATGTTTTCTAAAAACGACAAACAGTTGCAAAATCGAAAGGAAAAACTCGAATACAATATATTCTCATTTTGAGAAAAAAATCTTAAAAATGGAATAAAAACAAAACTGGCACAAACATAAACAACTGATAAACAACAATTTAACCATTCAGGCAGCATTTTCTCATATAGATTGGCAAACAAACACTGAACATTAAATCAAAGTAAAATGAGAAAATTAATAATGATGTCACTCTTATTGCCGGCCATTGTTCAAGCCCAAGCCAGTAGCATCGATATTTTCAAAGCCAATATTGAAGGAAAAAAAGTAGTATTGAGATGGATGACTAAAGAACAGCGTGCTCAGCATTTCATTATCGAAAAATCAACCAATGGCATTCATTTCGAAAATATACAAAAAGTCTCCCCTCAGGCCCAAGCAAAAGTATTATACAAAGCATATGATCTTCAATTGATCGGCAATCGAGTAATTTATTATCGCATCAAGCAAAAAATAGATGACAACAACTATATATACTCCGCCATCATTCCATTTCGCTACCAAATTCCTGCACTCAAAATAGATGTCTACCCCAAATTGCTCATGCACGGCAATGTACACATATGGCTCAGCGATTTACACAGTCGTCGAGTACGGATATACGCCTTGTCACCAGATCATAAGGTACTTTATAATCAATTTTTTCAGACTCGCTATAAATCAAAACATTATGTAGAAATTCCGCGCAAGTACCTGATTAGTAAGGTAGTAAAATTATTTGTGGTCACTGATCAAGGAATGAAAAGAGAAGAAATTGAAATAAAATAAAAAATTTTTAATGACAAAGGGGGTGATATTTTACTCGCTCTGACATTATAAGACAAAGCTACTAAATAATACTATAAACACTTGATATCAAATACCCGCTCGGCCTCGATGAAGGGTGGGTATTTTACCAAAAAACAGGATAGCACGATACAACGCACTTTAATCAACAATATTCTAAAATAGCTTTTACCCCAAAAACACTAGAACACATGAATACTATACGGACAAACAAAACCGTCATCATACTATTTACTTTTACTTTATTGGCATTTTCGGCCTGTAGAATGAACCGGGACATTAGCCCAGATCCCACCGGAGACATTACCACTATGGTATTTCCCGAAAGCTTTGATTATCAAAGTACTCAAGAAGTAAGTCTTAGAGTTGCAACTTCGGCCCTGGGAAAACGATTGGCTAATGTACCTTTGAAAATTTATGACAAAAACCCTCAAGAGGGTGGGCAACTCATGTTTAGTGGGCACACCAACAACACAGGCGAATTTACCAGAGACTTGGTGTTACCCGTTCATTTGAAAGAACTCTACCTGGTTGTTCAATACATAGGTTTGGCGCGTGAACACGTTTTACGCATTACCAACCAGGCCATCAATTACAATGTGATTATGAAAACTGGCAGTGGCCAAAGAACTACTGCTGGTGCTCAAACCAAACGAACAACGAACACTTATACTTATTTGGGAACTTATGATAATAATGGAGTTCCTGATTATTTGATTACTAACGATGTTTTTGACGATCTTTTTTTAACAGATGTAAATTACACACTACCCGAAAATGCACCGGTACCTGATTATCACCCAGAATATTTAGTGGTAGGCAACGTCACTGATATTCGGGTCACTCAGGAAGCCGATGTTTGGGTCACTTTTGTACACGAAGGAGCAGGCTGGAGAAATTCGTTGGGATATTATACCTATGACTTAAACAATCCTCCTCAAACTACTCAAGACATTGCCGCATTGAACATTGTCTTTCCTAATGTTTCGTTGAGTGGCAGCGGCGGTGGGTTGACTGCAGGTAATAAGGTTCATTTGGGCAAGTTTCCGGCAGGCACTGGAATCGGCTGGTTTTTGGTAGCCCAAGGCTGGAAATCCAACTCCCAATCAGTGGTCAATTCTCAATACACGATATATTCCAACCCTGATTTTAATCCTGAAAGTAGCGCCAGTGATCGTCAACACAATGTATTGATCAAAGATTCTCAAAGAAAATTGGTTTTACTGGGATTTGAAGATGTTCGTCGTGATTATGCCAGTTGTGACCAGGATTTCAATGATGCCGTATTTTATGTAACCGCCAATCCCTATACGGCCATTATCAATGATAACATGCCCGAGACCACCAATAGTGGTACCGATACTGACAACGACGGAGTAGCCGATGTAAGTGATGATTTTCCCAATGATCCAAATAAATGTTTTAGTAATCACTTTCCGGCCGAAAATACTTTTGGCACCCTCGCTTTTGAGGATTTATGGCCTTCTAAAGGAGATTTTGATTTCAATGACCTGGTGGTGAATTATCACTATGAATTGATCGCCAATGCCCAAGATCAGGTAACCCAAATCAAAGCCCAATATGTGATCAGGGCAGTAGGGGCTTCTTATCAGAATGGTTTTGCGGTACAATTGCCCATCAATGCATCCGACGTAGCTTCGGTCACAGGAAGTCAACTCACCGAAAACTACGTAACCTTGGCGGGCAATGGCGTGGAAGCCAATCAAAACAAGGCGGTGGTGATGGTATTTGACAACGCCTACAAACACGTACAACGTCCGGCTGGCTTTTTTGTAAACACCGAAAGAAACGCCCCAGTAGTGGTAGCCGATACATTCAATTTAACCATCAATCTGGCCAACGCCATTGACTTTAACACCCTCAATGCAGCTCCATATAATCCTTTTATTATGGTAAATAAGGTAAGAGGGCACGAAGTACACCTGATTGATCAGGCACCTACCGATTTGGCTGACTTGACCTTATTGGGTACGATACAAGACAAAAGCAAGCCCAATCAGGAAAAATATTACCGAACCAGAAACAATCTGCCTTTTGCTTTACATATCCCAGTAAGCTTTGATTATCCATTGGAGAAAAAAGCCATCAACATTGCCTTTTTAAAATTTGTAGACTGGGCACAAAGCGAAGGGATTAGCTTCACCGATTGGTATCTCAAACTGGACGGATATAGGGACGAAGACAAGATTTATTAAAAGTACTGATTCGTAGTAGACAACTGGCAAGGTTGGTTGACAAGGGGGGGTGTACTACGAATCACTTGCTATGGATTATGAACTATAATGTATGAAAAACTAAACAATATGAACAATATCAAAGTGGCTATAGTAGATGACAATAACATGATGCGACTGATGCTGCTCAACCTCTTGAATCAGCATTTTGAGGTGCATCCATTTGAAAATGGACTCGCTTTTTTTGAGTGGTTAGAGAACACAGCGCCACCCGATGTGGTGATTACCGATGTAAGCATGCCCGAAATGAGCGGATTTGAGCTCACCAATAACCTCAAAACAAGTAATCTATTCAAAGACATTGCCGTCATTGTGCTCTCTGGTTTAGAAGAAAGTCAAGATCGAATCAAGTGCCTACAACTAGGGGCTGATGATTACCTCACGAAGCCCTTCAATCCTGAAGAGTTGTTGCTAAAAATTAACCGATGCCTTAAAAACAAATCAAACTATGAGCAAACTAGTAAAACCAGTAGTACTTTACATCAATCAAAGTGAGCAAAAACGCTTAAGCTTTAGCATTCAAATGTGCTCCAAATATCATGTTTTGGCTTTTGACAACCTTCAAGACGCCAAGCATGCTTACCAATGTGAAGGGGATCGTTTCGATCTGGCAGTATTTACCATTACTTACCCAGTATTTGAATTTATAGATTTTTTACAAGATATCCGCAAGCAACGCTCTAAGTTGGCATTCCCGGTCATCTTTGTATATCCACCCGATATGGAAGAGTTTGCCGATAAAGCCATGTTGCATACCCAAAGAGGGCTCAATGACATTTTTTTCCAACCGTTGAATTATAAGCTACTCTGCAACCGGATGGATCTTTTGATGAAAATCAAACAAAAACATCAAGAAGAAATAAACCGCAAAAAAACAACTACTCAAAGTAGTCCTGTACCCCAACATCACCTACTCAAGCGCAGTTTTGACATATTGGCTGCGGGGAGTGCCTTGCTGCTTTTGTCGCCTTTGTTGTTGATGGTAGCCTTGCTGATAAAATTAGAATCGAGAGGAAAGGCGATGTACACCTCGCGAAGAGTAGGCACCAATTACAAGATTTTTCGCTTGTTTAAATTTCGAACCATGTATGAGAATGCGGATCAGAAAATCAAGCAAATGAAGCATTTGAATCAATACCAGGGTAAATCGTTTAAACACGAAAACGAAATACTGGGTAACACCTGTTCTGAGTGTGCATTGCTGGCTCAGGGCTGTCAGCATCAATTATGGAAAGACAACGGACAAGTCATTTGCGAAAAACTAGAATCAACTCATAAAAACCGAAGCACCAAGCCCGTATTTATGAAGTTTGAAAAAGATCCACGTGTGACTCGCATAGGACGTTTTTTACGCAAAACTAGTATAGACGAAATTCCTCAATTGATCAATGTACTTCGGGGCGACATGTCGCTGGTGGGTAATCGTCCGCTTCCGCTTTATGAAGCCGAAAAACTCACCAAAGACCAAACAGTACTGAGGTTTCAGGCTCCCGCTGGTATTACGGGCTTGTGGCAAGTAACCAAACGCGGAAAAGCCGATATGTCAACCGAAGAACGCATTGCGCTGGACAACGAATATGCAATGAACCATTCTTTTTGGATGGATATGAAAATCATTTTGAAGACTTTTCCGGCCTTGTTACAATCTGAAAAAGTATAAATATAGCGCCTGTGTCATGACTTGGCGTAAAGACACGATAGTTGGTTTGATAGGTAGTTCTGTAAATATGAGTGTGGCTTTCTTTCACGAAAGCCACCTCTATTACACCTTAACCAAAACCAAGCTCCTCAGATAATTTATTAGTCATTGTCTAGAGGTCATATCCAAGCCTGGAAAAAATTGGGCTCACAAGATCTTTATGGATGCCGGCTACAGTTACATCAATAATTTATCAGTTATGAATGTCAATACTAGCACAAGTAAATTTGAGTCGGCATCCTTATACTTTACCTATTGCCTTGAGGCCATCTTCTGGTTAAACAACAACCAAACATAGGCAAGCTACTGAAAAATTTTAGTCTCTCAGGTTTCAGGCTCACCCCAAATAGTGATTCGGGAATCGCATCATTGACGAAGTAATGGATGTCTTTACTTTCTCAAAACGAGACTAAAAACCCAAATTGAGACAAACAGACTTTAACCAAAGCCGAAACTTAAAACTTTAAAACACTAACTATCAAACACTTACATTCAATATAATTCTTTTACCAAAATCAGGAGAAGTACTTGCCATTTCATGAGCAATACACTCCAACAATATTTAACACTATGATTATTTTAACCATTTTGCTGTATGTATTGGGCGGATACCTCACCTTGGCGGTAGGGTATTATAGCTTGTTTTGTTGGGCCAGTTTGTTTTTTAAAATCAAGCCTGCTGCCAATCAAAAAACCAATACATTGGCCCGAATCGTTTTATTGATTCCAGCATACAAAGAGGATGCGGTGATTGAGAGTACAGTGCAAAATGCATTGCAACAAGACTATGATGCACACAAATACGATGTTGTAGTCATTGCCGATCAATTACAGCCTACTACTTTGACTCGTTTGCAGCAATTGCCTATTCAGGTGATTGAAGTTTACTTTCAAAAAAGTACCAAGGCCAAGGCGCTCAACTTTGCTCTGGATCACCTCGCCGAAAATTATGATTTAGCGATGGTACTGGATGCCGACAATCACTTGGCTCCTGGAGTACTACAAAAAATCAATCAAGCCTATCAGCAAGGGCATTTGATTATTCAAGCTCATCGTACCGCCAAAAATCATGAAAATGGAATGGCACAGTTAGACGCCATCAGTGAAGAGCTCAACAATGCCATTTTTAGAAAAGGGCACCGGGTACTAGGATTACCTGCTGCTTTGATTGGCTCCGGAATGGCGATGCAACATCATTTACATAAACAAATGATGGCCACTATTGATGCCATTGGAGGCTTTGATAAAGAACTGGAAATGAGAATCTTAAAAAACAAAGATTTGCCCAAGCCCAAGGTACATTACTTGGCCAATGCATTGGTTTATGACGAAAAAGTGTCTGATGCCAAGGTTTTTCGTAAGCAACGTACTCGCTGGATTTCTTCACAGGTAAAATATGGATTCAGAGGAATCAAAGATATGTTTCCACAGCTTCTATTCAAGCAAAATATTGCCTATTTCAACAAGGTATTTCAATTCTGGCTTCCACCTCGTTTGTTACTATTGGGCGCATTGACATTCTTTGGTTTGATTGGAGCATTCATCCATTGGTCGCTAGGACTTTACTTTGGCAGCCTGCTCTTGTTCATGATTGGTAGCTTGGTCGTAGCCCTTCCGGCGCGCTTGCGTACCTACCAAACCTTGCTGGCATTGAGCAAACTTCCTTTGTTCTTTTTCTCTATGATCAAAGCCCTCTTCTATTTACGACAAGGCTTCAAATCATTCTTACCAACACCTCACCAATATTCTTCTAAACCCTAATATTTTTAAACAACTATCTATTAATCAAAATATCATACTCATAAATTTTAACAATATGCAACACTTATCAAATGCCTATCACAAAATTCAGATTTACTGGTGGTATTTCTGGGAATACTTACGTTTTGTAGATTTTGCTTCTATTCGTCAAGCTCTACAATACGCTATCTGGGGTCGGTGTCATTCCGAAGATCGGTTGGTGCATTCTCGCCTCGGAACCTTTGCTTGCCGAAAAAACACAACTGACTTTATGTATGCCAACTACAACTATGAGCGTAAAGTCAAAAGGTTCATCAAAAAACATTTGTCCACCTACGATACCTTTCTCGATGTGGGTGCCTGTATTGGAGATTACTCAATTTGGATGGCCAAGCAAGGCTACAAATGCCTTACTTTTGAACCCGTACCTACCAATTATGAAATACTACAAAAAAATATTACCCTCAATGCTTTGGAGGGACAGGTACACAGCTTTCCTTGGGGGTTAGGGACCCAACAAGAAACCGTCAGCTTTGAAGTAAGACCTCATAACAAAGGGGTCAGTAAGGTAACAAGGGCATTGAAACCAACTGAAGGTTTTGCCCAAAACTTTGGTAAAATCCAATCTTTGGATAGCGCACTTCCTCAACTCCCCTTGACCCAGGGTGATCGGGTATTGATGAAACTAGATGTAGAAGGCATGGAAAGCGAAGTACTCAAGGGAGCTGAAAAATTCATCAAGAGCTGTTCGCAGCTGATGATTATCATCGAGGCTACCATTTCTGACCAAAGCAGTATTGTGGCATTGTTAGACCAATGGGGAAATTTTACTTACCAGGCAGTAGATCAGCATAATTTTGTGGCCATCAAACAATCTACTACTACGGTAGAATACACCCAGGCTGAAGATTTGAAGCGAATGAATTTCATTGTAGATCAGGTAGTACAACATACCAGTAAAGATGCCAAGATTTTGGATGTAGGTTGTGGAAACGGCAACATGAGCCTGGCTTTAGGAGCCAAAGGGTGTGAAGTGCTAGGAATTGACATTAGCCCCGAAGCCATTGATTATGCACAAGAGCGAAACACTTACTCCAATGTATCTTTTGCGGTAAAAGATGTAAATACGCTGGTAGCCAATGGCAAAAAATACGATGCCATTGTATGTAGTGAGGTATTGGAACACTTGCCTCACCCAGAAAAACTATTACAAGAAATACGCAAGTTACTCACTCCCAACGGAGTATTGGTAGTGACCGTACCCAACGGCAAAGGCCCTCGTGAACGTTTGGTTACCCAACCTGTGCAATGGTTACACGCTCATCAACCCAAGTTGTGGTCTATGCTTACTCGAGTAAAGGCCAGTTTAGGATACAAGAATACCACCACCCAATCGTTGGCCGAAAATTTACAACATATCCAGTTTTTCTCTAGGAAAGCATTGCGAAAACTGGCTACAGTAGAAGGGTTTGAGATCAAAACCTGGAAGTCAGCTAACTTTATTGAGGCGGTATTTCCCTTGTCATTTATCACCAAACGTTGGAAAACCCTCCAATGCCTCGATTGCCAAGTAGCCGACAAGCTTCCGGTAGGTTGGAGTAGTGGTTTTTACATGGTTTGGAAGGCCCAACGAGGGTAAGGTCAGCAAAAAATGTGAGGTGTAGCATGCTTGTTCTACACCTTTTTTAGGTAAACGATGGCAAAGACCATTCATCGATTTAAAGGAAAAGAAAGGAAGTTATAGGAATATTTCTTTTGACAACCTAATGCTATTGTCAGGCACACAAGAAAGAGGCAAAACTTGGATTTGTCCAAAAATTTACAAAACTTAAAGTTACAAGCTTATTTTATAAACATAGTATCGATACATCGATATATTATACCACTTAATCACAAAAAAATGAAAAGTTTATTCAATGTCTACCACAAGACCCAAGTGTACTGGTGGTACTTTTGGGAATATTTACGTTTTGTAGATTTTACCTCTATTCGCCAAGCGCTACAGTATGCTGTTTGGGGCAGTTGCCATTCCAAAGATCGCCTGATACACTCTCGTTTGGGTACCTTTGCCTGCCGAAAAAATACTACTGACTTTATGTACACGAACTATAACTATGAGCGTAAAGTCAAAAAATTTATTCAAAAACATTTATCCAGTTATGACACTTTTCTGGATGTAGGTGCTTGTATTGGAGATTATTCGATTTGGATGGCCAAACAAGGTTACAAATGCCTCACTTTTGAGCCAGTACCCGCCAATTATGAAACATTGCAAAAAAACCTTTCGCTCAATGCCTTGGAAGATCAAGTACATAGTTTTCCTTGGGGGCTGGGTGCCCAACCGGAGACCGTCAATTTTGAAGTAAGGGCGCACAACAAAGGAGCCAGCAGGGTTTTAAGAGAGTCGGAGACAAACCCAATTCATGAGCACGACTTTGGTACGATTCAATCCTTGGATGATGCTCTCCCTCGCCTGCCCCTCAGTGAAAATGACCGGGTATTGATGAAGTTAGACGTAGAAGGCATGGAAGGCGAAGCCCTGAGGGGAGCTCAAAATTTTATCAAAAACTGCCCACAACTCATGATCATCATCGAGGCCACCATTTCTGATCAAAATAGCCTGGTTAATTTACTCAATCAATGGGGAAACTTTAGTTACCAAGCTGTAGATCAGTACAACTTTGTGGCCATCAAACAGTCCTCCTCAAGATTGTAAAAGTTTCACTACTTGTTCACAGGTAGCCTCCAGCGAGTCAGGCAGGGCTACTTGTGGGCAATCTTGCCCTAATCTTCGGCGGATGTAACGCGCATTGGTAAACCCTTCCTCGATACCTACCACCAAATTTGCCCCATCCCTTTCGTGTTTTACTTTCCATTCTCCCAGCTCAAAACGAGAAGTTTGGGCATAGGCCCTTTCAGGATAATGGGTTTCTTCTTTGGCCAACCAAAACATCACGACCCCGTTTTTAGCGGCCTTGTTCAAATAATGGGTCTCCCAATCTACTTGATCAGCATATACAAACTGTCCATCCAGGTATTTTTTTCGTGGAGATGCCACATAAGCTTCAGGGGCCAACTTGCTTAAAATGGCAATGGCCTCAGTTTGCCATTCGGGTGCTCCCTGAATGGGCCCAGCCAAGAACACCACTGGTGCATCTTGTACTTCAACATAATCGGGGGGAAATATTACTTTTTCGGACATATTTCAATTGCATTCAGTATGATCAATAGATTGCAATATAGGAGAGTAAATGGCAATACTACGACAGATGGCACCTTATTTCGGTTTTAAAATATAAAAAAAGCCTGCTCTTCACTCAAAGAACAGGCTCAATAGCAGTAAACCAAACAATTACCAACCTAAATAATAATTGGCAGATAACCAACTGGGACGGCTCAAGCCAAAATGCTCTTCCAGCATTTTTTCAGCTTCACAAAATGCGCCTTCTACCCAGCCTTGCTGATCCGAATAGGCTTCGCCCACAATGTGAATGCTGTCACTGGCCATTGGTTGTCGCATGTAAGGCATTACCTCATTGATGGCGTACCCCGCTTTCCAGGCGTGGTATCCGGCTCCAAAAGGATCATCGCCCCAATCTTTGAACCAAGTAACATAAGGGTCAGGGATGTCTATTCCATGCAACTCTCGCAGTTCATTCATTACCTCATCTACCATCATTTTGGTAGCCCGTACATCATTTAGCGCTTCCAACTCAGTCAACGAAGCTGATTTCGTTGGCCTCACCGAAAACAATACTTTATCGTCTGACAATGCCTTCCAAAAAGAAGTCGTACTCATGTCACCATAACTTCCCAGCAACATGGAATGACCGTTGGCCTCATCAGTACCAAAATAGTAACATTGACGCATAGGCAAATCAGTAATGGAGTGCCCCGAATCAATCCCCAAATCTTTCCACCAAGCCCGATCAAATCCCATCAAAATCTTGTAAGCTGGTTCTTTGATCACCGACTTGATATTGTGATTGAACTCGGTATTTTCGTTGATATTGAAGAAAAAGTTCTCTTGATCTAACAATTCAAGCGATCTTCGGGGCATCCCCAGTACAATGGCATTGGCGTACACTTTCCATTCCGTATTCGACGGGATATTAAAAAAGGTCAGTTCGTACTTGTGGGTGGCGGTCTCTGGATGATCTCGAGTAAAGGTAATGAGTTTGTTTTCGGACCAAATACAAGCTCCTGACTGCTTCAGGTAGGCATCGGCCAAGCCATAGGCAATGCTATCAAATCCTTCCTCAATGGTTTTATAAGTCGCATTGGCCGAAAAATCACCAATCATATAAGGAAATGCTTCGGCTGCATTCCAGTTGATGGTATTGGAATAGTATCCCCCAGCATTGGCCAAAAAGTTATACCCTTCTTGTGATACTTGGTCTTTGATTAGGTTCCAAAAACCAATGTCGTTGACTTTGCGCCCATTATAAGGTGAACCAGTAAATGTATACGTAAGATTTAGTTTTACATCGTCCCAATCTCT
>CALDJV010000265.1 GCA_937899305.1 uncultured Cytophagaceae bacterium | reverse complement strand
GATATACAGTCTTTTGTCCCTGCTGTATGATACCAATAAAGTAGCGCTCATTAAGAAAAACCTTAGAAGTGGTGATCCAGAAAAAGCCGAGTTTGCTTTTGGGTTATTGGATATGACCCTCGAGGAGGATATGAAGCCTATGATACTTCCCATTCTAAGTGTCAGTGATTTTGAAGAAAAAATCTTCCGAACTCGTTATGTGTTGCCTACTACCGATAACATGGACAAAAAAGAGGTGTTGCTTAACCTCGTACAAAGAGATTATAAAACAGTCAACCGTTGGACCAAGGCTTGTGCCATCCGTGAATTACTTCAAGAAGGCAGTAGCGAAAACGTAAAATTGCTTGTATCTAACATTGTAAACCCTGATATTATTCTAAGTGAAATTGCTTGTGAGGCATTGTTTAAACTCAATAAAGAAGAGTTTGAAACATATGCAGAAAGATTTCATTTCAAAAATCAATACTTGACGCTACGAGAAGCCGCCTCCAAAGTGCTAAATGGAAACCATGACCATACTCAAGGTACTGATACAATGGTCACCGAACTCGATTCTGGAGAGCAAGCACCTTATATGAAATTTGACATTATTACGTTCTTTACCAAAATCAACGAATTGAAGCAAATTCCAGGTTTGGTACTTTCTGAAGTGGCTAAAATTGCCACCTTACAAGAGTTTGATGCTCAGAAGGTAATGATGCTTTATGATAACATAGAGGACATGGACTTTTATGTGATCTACTCGGGAGAAATTATTTTGCGAAATAAAGAGAAAGGTGAATTTGCCAAGTTTGGAACAAATGAAATGGTTCACAACTGGCATTTCATCAATGAAACCATTAGTGATGTTGAATTGGTAACTCAAACAAATACATCATTATATAAAATACCCAAAGACCGTTTTAATGAATTACAATCCTTTCATGATGAAATTCCCAATTCTATTTTAGATTACACCAAAACTATTGTAAGTTGAGGGAAAAATCGCAATGCCGGCTTGCTTTTGATTTGAATCAATCAAACGAACTGTAAACACAACCTAATCGCTTAAAAACCGGAAGTTATGAGCACAACTATTCATCTTGTGATGGGCGATATTGCATCTGATGATGATAAATGGCAAAAAGCTTTTAAAAATTACTTATCGTATGCCCTCAATCAACAACAAAATATAAAAGTTCAATGGACTGATACGCCTGATTTACTGGAAAACACGCTCTCTAACGATCACCCAGTTTTTATTCTTGGAGCATTTAGCAATCATAATATGCAAAACCAGGGCTGGTCGGATTGTATCACTCAGCTATGGAAGTGGTCTAAAGATAATGATCACGGCTATTTTTATAAAGTTTTGAGGGAGCCTATCGACACCACCAAAGTCCCTAGTGGCTCAAGTAGTGCCCGAAAATTTGATCTATTTGCTTATGATCCCAAATCTGGTGAACTCATTCCAGAATCAACCCTATTATCCGAAAAAATCAATCTTTTCTTACCAAAGGTATTTTTACTCACTAGAGAAATTGCGTCCCAAACCAAGGCCTTTTACAATGCGCAATTGCTTCCCGAAACTAAAGCCCCAACCCCTACCAAGAAATCCTCTAAAAATACGGTATTTTTAGCACAGGTGAGCCCCCAATCGGCTCCTTTACGCGAAAAATTAAAACAAGAATTGATTAGCCAAGGGTTTCAAGTATTACCATCAACCACTTATTCATTTCAAGACGAAGAAGCGCTTCACCAGGCCATCCAAAAGGATTTAAAAAAATCAAGTCTCGTCATTCATTTATTTGGTGAAGAAGTTGATACCCGAAGGGATGGCATCAATAATACCATTGAAGCCATTCAAAACAAAGCAGCCACAAAGTATTTCCAGGAGCTTTTGGAAGATGATCAAAAGATTGTAAAGCGAATGATTTGGATTGCTGACATCGCAAGAATAAAAAATCAACAGTACAAGCGATTTATCACCAATTTAAGAATTGAGCGAGACCTTCATTTTGCGGGAGATATTTACCAAAGTACCATCGAGGAACTAAAAGATATTATTCTTGGAAAGCTTAAAGTGGTAAAGCCTAAAAGAAAAACCAAAATAGACCTTACAAAAGATATCATTCTTGAGCAAGTCTATGTAATACACGATGTGGGTACTCAGGCTGATTTGGATATGGTAAAAGAGTTTCTAGCTGATCGCGATTATCGTACCGTTTATTTAGATAATCCAGGAAGTCAGCGAGAGGCTCAGGCACAACACGAATCATTCTTATTTCGTAGCAGCGGCATTATCATTATTCACAATGAACACAACATTCACTGGGTAAGGGCTAAGATTAACAGCATCTTTAAGGTAAAAAGCAAAGGACGTAAAGAAGATTATCAATTTAAATTAGTCCTCTCTCGTACGCTTACTCAACTACCCAATGAGCCTATATATCAAGATATACAATTGGTTCATCCTGACAATATTGAGGAATTAACTTTTTTTGAAGAGAGGGTATTAGAAAAGGCGGAATAACCAAGTTATACCGCCTTTTCTAATACCTTAAAATTTCACGAATAAATGTAGTTTGAGTTTCTAACCTGCACTTTCATCCATCATTTTGTCAAACCATAGGCTTGATATGTTATATTTTACATAAAAGTTGCCTCCGTAATTACAGCGGGTACGCATTTCCAGATTGTATTTGTAAGTGTCTCCAGTCCATCTTAATTGGATCTTGTTACACTTTACTCCATAGTAGGCTTGGGTAATCTTAATCTTGTTTTTAGACTTACCAAAGGTGCTCAACGCAAAAGCATGAATGACTGAATACTTACCGGTCTTCTTTTTTCCTACACCAGCAGCCACCTCCAAGATATGGCAACCGTTCATTTCGGTAAGCACTGGATGCCATTTACCGTCGGCCAACACTTCGCCTTGATGAAATGTACCCACCCGACCAATCATTCCTACGGTTCCATCTACCTCTAACTCATACTCTGGATCATTGTTATTGATACCTACCCGTCCATCATTTTTGAGTGACACGATGCTTTCACCACGGTTGTTATTAATATCCAGGTTGGCAGTCCCACTGTCAATTTCTATACTCCAGGCGGGGCTTTTATCCTCAATACTCTTAAAAAAGCTCATCAGTTTTTTTGAGCTTCCGATTGGGGAGAGCGTCAATCCATCGTCCAGATTTTTTGACAAACCATCATCTACTTTATTGATCATTGAGTCGATCAAATCATTAAAATGCCGCTCTGATGGCATTTGCCCCTTGCGAAAGAAGCTTTTAAGAGTATCTCTGTTTTGTAGTGACATCGTGCTTCAGGTTTTATTCTTGTATAATGAAATCACTGCCTAGTTCAAGATCATCGATACCTGCTTGTGAAGGCGTAATTTCATCTCTTTCATTTAATATTGTAATCTGGTGGTCTTCAGAAGGAATAAGCACCGACCAGGGTTTAGTTGCTTTTAAGAACGATTTTTCATCGCCTGCGCGTGCGGTATCCAATAATACAAACTTTCCAAGAAAATCTTGTGCCACTTGTATCATTGAAAACTTCGTAATAAAATCTACGTAGGGCAACGTACGCATAAAACTCAATACATCAGAAATATTGATCTTCCCTCCTAGCTCTACTGTTTCCTGACTTGCAAGCATTCCTCCAATCAGGTATTTATTGAGTTCTTCATTGAGTTTTTGAATATAGAAGCCATAATTGTACCCTTCTGCCAGTTTTACCTCACAAATAATTTTCACTCGTTCGTAAGCGGGGTTACGAATTTCTAATTGGGTAAATGGTGAAGTATATTTTTGCAGATAAGACTTAATATCATACAAAAGCTCACTACTTGCCTTTGGCTCGAGCGACTCTTTGCTCTTGTTTTTGGGTACTACTACCAGCAATACACTACCTGGTGCATCCACATTCTTACTTGACATATTGGGCAGACAGGTGGCTTTATACACCAGCGGGAATTTTTCAAGAATCAATCGTTCATAATCCCAAGCAGAGATTGCTCTTTGTTTGTGATTGAGACGTTCGCTCACTCGGGTATAAAACTTCTCTTCTTTTTCTTGAGTTTGCCCTCCAAACGACTCTAAAGGCTGAGAAATATTTTGAACACCTCTTATGTTACCATAGGCCCTTGTTACTGTAAAAGGAGGCAATGCTTGCTCTAAGTGTTCATCCATTTTATCGTTATCCATCAATGTGGCAGTCGTTACTTGGGTTGAAATATTTCGCATCCGCGATACGGTTTCAATATTTTTGATAACCGATATTCTCAACCAAAACAAGTCGCCATCCAGGATAGTATTACCTCGTTGAATACCATAAGGGAGTTCTACCAAGATAATTCCAGTATTGATGAAACCGTTGGTTTCATCTTTCAAAATCTTAGAAGGAGACAACACTTGCCATTCATCGTTTACCAAGTAGCTCCACTCAATCACAGGCGGTTCTTCCTCCGATGAAATGGTAAATCCTTCGGCCATATCAAACATCAAAGAAACCGTCTGAGGAGGATTCAAGTTAGTGAATCCAATCAAAAGGGTTCCTTCAAAGTTGAACTCAGGCAATAGTGGGGTGATCTGCTTGGAACTATCTGGATATACCAGTTTATCTCCAAAAGGATAAATATGATAAAATTGCCCTCGGCTGCTATCCTCATTTTTTTGCGAACGCTCGTGAAGCGTAATGGCAGAAGAAGACGAATAGCTCAAAGTAAGTCTTTCAGCTTGTGGGGCAAAAGGTATATTAGGCATTTTTTGGGGCTTACTTTGGGTAATCCCCTTCTTGATATTTCCTACAATTCCTCCACTGGCATTTTGCATGGCAATGTCTGACACTACCGCCGGGTACACCCGATGTCCAAAAGCTTCAGGAGGGTTGGTAAGTTCTACTTTAACAAATCCGCGGCTAGTGGTATTGTCATAGCTTAGATTGTCGTTAATATCTCTGTAATTTGGAGGAAGCTTTATGAGTGAAATATCAATGTTATCGAAATTCGTTTCTTCAGCCAATTTTCCTTGCGGCTGAGGCTCATTTGGCTTTACTCCTTCTTCTTCGGTGCGGAACAATTTAAACAACTGTCGCTTCTCTTGCTCTTCGGGGTACCAACGGCCATTGTTCAGAATAGATAACTTGGTTTCGAAAACGTTGTTGTCAATTTCTAAACCATAACTTTCGTAATAACTGTGGAAACCCGATTTGTCTTCCGGAAGGTTGAACCATTCAATGTTAATTTGTAGGTCATCCAGTGGCTTTTGAAAAATCTCACTCTTACCAATGATCAGGTAACCACCCTTAGATGGTTGCGCACCAAAAGGATAGAATGGATTGGCCGCACTCAGTTCTCCATCTTGGTTGTATAACAACAAGTCTTTTACCTCGCTTACCGTTGTTTCTATGTTTATTTGGTCTAGCTCGAGTGCATCAAGTAAAGAATAACCATAGATGTATGAGTTCCCGTTGAGTACTATTTTTACCAAAGGTAAAGTCGCTTTGAAATTACCAGTGTGCAATTCACTGTTGTAATTTACCCAGGCAGGCTCAGAGGGTTCCAAATCAAAACGTAGTATCAACTGGGCTTTTTCCTGATTTCGGGTCACTACATATTTTGATATAGGATGCCAACTTTCTTCGCCAGTCACATAAATGAGGAATGCATCAATGAAACTCTTGATAAATACCTCTTCTTCGGTATCCTCGGTGGCGTAGCTGATATCAGTCAGGTAGCGATTTAAATTCTTATATGAATCTTTATTAAATTCAAAAACAATGCTTACTTCGCGTTTTCCTTCGCTTAGCAAAAAACTCGGTGAAGCAATCACAAACCCCACCTCAGCATCTCGCATCGTTTTTTCGTACACACTCTTGTACATTTGACTCTCTCCAAATGTTGGATGGCTTTTCTCTATCAGGGTTTCGGCCGAGGGAGTCACATCTTCAAGAGGAATATCTGAGGACAAAATATTGGTAATCAACTTTCTAGGAATACCACGGATATTCAAGAACCTCTTGTCAACAAAAATATTTTTAAGGGTGTTTACTTTTGCCCGGTTTACCTGAATAGGGGCATCAATTTCATACAATATGCTCTCACCATTATCATATTCTCCGGCGATTACCATTTCCCCAGACTTCACATTACTAAAGGGAGTGTTGCTATTGATGTCAAAAGTAAGAAACAAGTGATCTTTCAATGGATCTTTTCGCCCTTGTTGTAATACAGTCTGGTAATAGAAATCTACATATTTTTTTGACAAACCATTCAAGGTGTCTTGAGCTACCCCATATAGTTTAAGAAAGGAAATGAGTAGGGCAATTTCGGGGTAGTGGGTATCATTGGAAAAAGATTGTTTGATATAATCATCTGCTTTTTTCTTGAAATACATCAGTGTTTCATAAAAAGCCTGGAAGATACCATCCAAACGAAAAGTCAATGACGCTACTTTTTCTTTGAGTGTATTACCAGCAAATACCGATTCTACCGAGTAATTCACTTCTTTGTCAAGCTCCCAGAAAAAACTAAAATGATCGTATTGTAAGCCTATTTTTTGGTCCAGGGCATCTTCGTGACCCGCCAGAAAATCATACGCTTTGAGTTTTTGTAAGGCAGGGGCTAATTTGGTTGATATCGCGTTGAATATATCATCGCGCACGTTGACCTGGATATTGGCAAAGTTCTCTACTGCTTTGAGCTCCATTAACCAGTGCTCAAATAACGAGGCCAAGTAATGGATTTCTTCAAAACAAAGCTTTAGATATTGGAATTTCTTTTGTTTTCGTTTGAAATAATTGGCTTTATCTAAAATTTTACGAAAACGGTTTTCAGCACGAATTGGATCTACTTGCTTGATGGTAGCCAATACAATGATCTCATCGTTTAGAAAGTCAGACCAATCACCATCCACGCGGTTATTGGTATCATAAAAATTGATCAGTTTCGAGAAATTTGCCACAAACAAAAGCAAATCTTCCAAGGACCTTTCGTCTAGTTTTACATAGTCGAAACTAAGTCCCTCGAATAAACGTGAGTCCTGACTAGTGCTAAATCTTCCGTTTTGTGTTGTATTATCCATTGCCAGTAATTATCTGAGGCCAGTGTAAATTCTATTTATAAGTCGGTTCCTTCTAATATGTAGTATGGGTATACCATGTTGGTTCGGGAATTGGTCTTACGAACCGTATAGTCTAGGTTTACCAACAACAAGCCATCTTCTTCACCGTCTTCGTCTACCGATACATTCTCCAAAGTGATACGAGGCTCGTAGTGTAGTACCGCCCGACGTATAGATTCTTTCAAATACGTACTGGTATTTGAGCCAATGGGTTCGAATACCATGGATTGAACATCACTACCATAATCGGGGTTGATAATGCGTTCGCCTTGCTTGGTAGATAATAAGATATACAAACTTTGGCGAATATCTTCCTCTTCCGAAACCATTTCTACGCTTTTGATACGTTTGTCAAATGTAGGTGGAAACTTCCATCCAATCCCTAAAAATGTCTTTTTGTGTTTCATTGCCTTATTGAATGATAAACTTAAATAATCATTGGATCATTACCCATATTGTACCAAAGGAGTAATAGAGTTTATTGAAGCACCTACCGCAGCGATGGTACCCTGTACCGCAGCAGGTTGATTTGCTATCAATACCGTGGGGGCTATTGGAACAACCACTGGACCATTGAGTGGAGTAGGTGAACCTACTACTGCGGCCGGCTGACCACCAACTAACACCAACGGGATTGTTGGGAGAATGGGGCTCGCCCCTGAAACAGCCGGATTTGGAACAATTGGCCCACTGGCCATTGCATTTGCGGTAAGAGCACTTGCCATAATTATATTTTTTAAAGTTATTTAACCTATTTTAGTTGTTGCGCCACCTTTGAGTGCCGCAATAGCACTTGATTCTATGTTTACTTGGGTTTTTCCTTTGATAGCTGCTTGCATACCTTCTATGTCAAAATTAGTTTTTGCCGCAGCGGTGATGTTTTGTCCATCGAGGCCGATATCCGCCGTTCCACTCATCTTAATATTTTTAGCACTCATTTCAATGTCCCCACTATCAGCTTTCAAAACTATATTTTTGGCCGAATCTATCAACACCCCTTCCTTATCCATTACGATCTTGGTTTTGTCGTAAGTTATCGTTATATGTGGATCTTTTTTGGTATGCATGGCGATGGAGTATTTTTTATCTGTATACTCGTATTTTTTACCATCATCCCGACTAGCAATCATAAAACGAGGATCTTCTGCATCATCAAAAAAGTCTAAAATAAAATCTTTGGTAACAATGGCTTTGTGAGAATTATTTTCATCTGGTTGAGTATCCCCTTTGTGCTTTTTCAATTCTTCACTTGGCTTGTTTACTTTTTTGCTGTACAAGCACCCCAATACTACCCAATTATTTTCATCCCCTTCTATGGGGGTAAGCACTACCTCTGACCCTACATTTGGGAAGAAAAACGTACCTTCACCTGGCTTTGAATCACTTCCAATGCCCGCATAAGGTTGCATCATTCGTGCATCGACAATATCACCAAGCAATTTAGTGAGTTTTACTTTTATCTTATATAATCCTTCTTCAGTATCTTTATGAATAGAATCTACCGTTCCAATGGTCAGGTTACCCGAAAGTTTTGCCCCAGTTACTGGGCTACCCGCCGGATCACTTTGGTTAGATATTCCTCCAGCTCCACCTCCTCCGCCACCTCCGGCTGCAGCAGCGAGTTTACCCATTCCTCCTGAGGCACCGTTACCAACTTTGATCACGGTTTCCCAACCCTTGCTAATCTTATGTTCTATACCACCAATAAAAAAGAGCTTGGAAAACCTTGTTGGTAAACCTTCTACTTCTATCATGGTAGCAAGTTTCACCCTATTGTCTCCGTGGATCGATATGCTTCCTGACTTAAAGGCCAACAATGTGGCAGTCTTCTTAGTTTCTACGATCAGGTCTACCTCAGCTTGGGTGTTGATGTGAGTTCCCGTAATAATTTCTTCGTCTTTTATCTTGGACAAATATTCTCCAGTATCGGCATTCATGTAGTCCTTGAACTCCGAGTATAATTCTGAGGCTTTTTTGTCCCCTTTGATCTCTGCATTGATGGGGTCTTCCAAATCATACCCCTGTACCTTCATCGCCTGCAGCTTATCAACGTGTTCTTTTACCTTAAAGCTTCGTAAGTTGTCGCCATACGAAATCTCCACCTCACTTTTTTCTATCTCTTTAAACACTAGTGGCTCTATTCTAAGTAGTTGATCTTCAGGGATGATGATATGACTACCTAAGTTTTCCTTTACGAAATCCCAGCAGGTTTTAAAAGGATCCACGACGATTTGAGGTTTCTGCAAAGCGTCTTTGTTCTTTGGTTCCTTCACTGCATTTTTCACATCCCCTGAATAGGCACTTAATACTTCTTTAATCGCTTCATGGATACCTTTGCCCTCAAGCTTCACTCCGGTGCCCATGCTCACACTGGTGAGAAAGTGTGCCTGATTGTAACACTTTACAATCATTTTGTTCACTTTATCAATCACCAATTCGATTGAATCAACAACACCTTCAAAAATTGGAGCAAGACTATTATTATAACCCGCACTGATCACCACTTTCTTCCCTTTGTCAAAAATTCCAGAATCTACCAGGGCAAAATCTTCGTTTTGAGCTACTCCTCCATCAGAATAAGTAAGGGTGGCTTCAGGGATTTTATTGATGTCTTTTTTAACACTGATGTCAGTCAATATATATGTTCCAGGAACTTCTGTACCCTCAGATGTCACTGATATGTTTATGCGACTTCTTGAAATCGTTTCTGCCATATTACTAAACTATT
Source organism: uncultured Cytophagaceae bacterium (assembly GCA_937899305.1). Classification (GTDB taxonomy): domain Bacteria; phylum Bacteroidota; class Bacteroidia; order Cytophagales; family Microscillaceae; genus Microscilla. The sequence goes on along the minus strand of CALDJV010000265.1, from coordinate 9,868 downwards.
TAAGATAAAACAGATGTCCTTTAGCTGCCCAATAAGTATTCGATTTCCGATTTGATACGATCGATGCACTCTTTGATGATTTCCTCTTTATCAATAGCTTGCTCTATCTCTTCGCGGGATGATACCCTCTGAGGCTCTTCTACATTTACTTTGATAATAAGTTCTTTGATTTCTATGGGCATTTTTTAAACTTATTGATTAAATACTAAAATCCCAAATCAATGTCTGGCTTGTCAACGTGAAAGCCGGTTACATCATCCACTGCTGATTTAACTTGACTGGCGGTGCTATTTACGGCTTTTTCTATTGTACCAGTAACCAAATCAGCGGCTGCTTGTAGGCTAGCTGCAGCCATACTAGCAGTTTGCATTGCAGCAAGTACAGGATTGTTTTCCATCTCAAAGCTTTGATAACAGAACTCGAGCGACTCTACCATGATTTTACCAGTCATTGCATCGAACCCTGATGCTTCATACTTTACTGGGATGGCTTTTTTGACTGTCCAAGTCATGAGTGGTACATGATAATTATTTAGAAGTCTAATGACGATATTTTTCTGTTCGAGTTGAAAATCATTCTTCACAGCGGAATCCAAACACCATTTTTGTAAATCCGAACTCAAAGTAACCAACCCTCTTTTCAGTACCAAATTTGAGTATTCTACACCTTTGGGTACTTTATAAACCACGTCGTTTGTTCCACCAGATTGAATAGTTTCCATCTGTATGGTTGCACTTAAACCTGAAACCTCCTGAAAACTACTATCAAAAGCAACTGCTTTCAATGGTGGTCCACCAAGTAGATCGCCTACTGAAACTACAAAATGGAAACCAACAGGTGGTTGATATAACCCAAGCATAATAGTGTATTTGTGTTAAGAAAATTTATAAAAAGAACCTGCCAGATGCATAAGAACTGGCAGGCTTTACTTTACAGTGATGTTACTAAGAGACAACGATGCCTTCGTGTGTAAGTTCGAGCGTTTCTACCGCAACTTCATTAGAAGTAGAATTCAAAGTTGGGTAAGTTACACTTACTGGAAATGCTCTCTCGACAGTCCAAGTCATGATTGGAGTTTGGCCAGCATCAAGTAACTCAATAATTAATTGTTTGCGAACCTCGCCCAAGTCATGAGTACTCAGGTTGTCTTGCACTTCTTTCATCCAATCAGAAAATTGTTTCTGATCTTGGAATACACCACGCTTAAGGGTAATGTTTTCGAATTTTTGCAATCCAGGAATTTTCTGCACGAAGAATTCTGGGCTATCACCACCGCGATAGTCCATCGTGTCAACTGTTCTTTTCAAGCCAGATACTTCCTGAAAACTACCTATGTTGTCTCCATCAACACTTACTTGGAAGTGATATGAAGGTACTGGCCACATTGCATTAGCGTCTGCCATAATATAAATATTTTAATATTGTCAAATAAAAGTTGTAGATTAAAAAATGATTAAGACTCCTGCATTTTTTGCTGGAATGTAATTACGATAAATTCCGCAGGACGAACAACAGCTACTTTCACTGAAATGCGCATAAAACCATCTAAGATGTCTTGTGGAGTCATCGTGCTCCCCAATCCAACTTCTACACTATAGGCTTGCTCAGCAGTAGAACCAGCCAAACCACCTGCTCTCCATACATCACCCAAGAATGAGCTAATCATCGTACTGATCAAAGTCCAGGTTCCATTGTCATTTGGCTCAAACACATAAGATTTAGCCGCATTCTTTACTGACTCTTCGATGTACAACATGGTACGACGAACGTTGACATATCTCCAGTCTTGGCTGTTACCGTCCAACGTACGGGCACCCCATACTACAGTTCCTTCACCAACGAATGAACGGATCGCATTTACTGACTTACCAGTAGCTGTGATGTTCAAGTCTTCTTGATCAGAGTTAGTCAATTTTACAACAGGGGCAATCACACTGTTGTAACCTACGTTTGCAGGAGCTTTCCATACACCTCGGGCATCATCCACAGAAGCATAAACACCAGCCATACCAGCACTCGCAGGAAGAATGTTTAACTGTGCTCTCACACTGTTAGCGATCTTCTTGTAAGCAGGGCTGATAGTAGTCAAAGTTTGGTCTAAACTTTCGGCATTTGTATCAGCGGCACCAATTTTCTTGATCTCGATTTTAGCTTCTTCAGCACGCTTTGAATCTGCATTTACCTCACCGGCTTCCGCAGTCAATAGCTTTTCTAATACATCGGCATTACCAATGTTTTTGTAACTTACTTCGTCTTTTTGTACAATAGAAGTGTACAACCAAGGATAGTAAGCAGCACCAAAGTTCAAGTTATTGTTACCAATACCTTCACGGAACTTGGTGATTACATCGTTTGCATCGTAAGTACGTCGCTCGTAACCAGAGTGTACATCCAAGATAGCAAAACGATTTTTCATTTTTTGGCCACACTGCATCAACATGGCTTGCTGTAATGCATAGCAGTCAGCTGCTTCACACATTACTGCCTCAGGAATAACAAGTAAAGTAACTTCCTGCTCGCTTATCAACGTGTTCAAAGCGGTTTCCAATGCTTTCTTAGAGATTGCATTTACCTGACGCTTTCCAGCGGCTGGTTTTTCAGGAACTTTCTTGTCACCTGGTTTTGCATTTTTGTCGCCTGGTTTTGCTGATGCTGAAGCAGGAGCTGCTTTTGGCGCTTCTTCTTCGCGGTAGTATCCACCTGAGCTCACGATGTAGCAAGTGCTACCACCGTTGGCAAAGAAAAGACGGATGCTATCATACATCAAGAAACGAGAATCACGCTCAGGTACTACCTGATAGTGCTTGTTTCCTACTTCAAAATCAAATTGCTGAGGGTTGGCCTCTACAATGTTGAATGATGTTTCAAAACCACCGCCAAAGATGGTGTGGTATTCGTTCATTGAACTAATACGAACCGGAGTGTTTACTAGAGTTGCTCCGTTACGAGTAGTTTTAGCAGTATAACCAATGAAGGCAGGAACTGCGGTTGGCACTGCTGCTACGGAGTTTGGAAAAGCATTCTTTTCCTCAATATATACTCCGGGAGTTGCTACGTTTTTAGCCATAACGCTTCTGTTTAGATATAGACAATAATTTCAGAGTAAAACTTAGAATTATCTGTGATTGGTTTGATCAACTCGGGTGAGGGTGCAGGAAGCATCTTTTTTATGATCTTTGAACCGCTAACCAGCTCAAATTCATAATCAGGTCGCTCCTTCAAACTCAAGGGTTGATCAGACTCAAATATATATGCTTGTTGATTGTAAAATTTCCCCTCGACTGGGCCAGTAAAATTGACCTGCTCTTTGCCTTCCACCATTCTTATCTTCAGGTTCGGGGGATCTTCGTATTTTGGTATAATGGTATATCGCCAAATTGTTTTTCTCTCTTCAAATGATGCAAGAAAATTATAAGGGTCGCTTTTCTGATTAGCGGCCAATTGCGCAAATACAGAATCTATCATTTCTTCATTTAAATGAATTTCTACCCAAGCTAAAGGCTTAGGAACTTGAACCTCAGGAAAATATAAAAATGAACTCTGTTCTCCATTGGCAACCAAGGTATAGCTACCTTCTTCCAAGTTGCGATTTTGATAAGTGAATGATTGTTCAGACTCTAGGTCTTGAGAATGTATTAACTCGTTATACTCATTTAATAACTGTACCTGAGTTTTTTTCTTAAAAGTAGGAAAAGGAATTTGTCCATAATTTACAGCATAACAATCTGCATCAGAAACAAAATCTCTTGAATGTAGGGTAGCTTCCATACCATCCGAATATGTATTATTCAAATATACAATATTACGACGAAGCTTCTCAGGGTCTAATGAGGTATAATTTGCAAAATAAGGCTCTTTGTGATGTAACCAGAAAGTAAATTTGACTCCAGAATGTTTCTTTGCAAAATATTCTAAAGCATCCAGTTCATAGTAAGCAAAAACCATTGCCTGGGCAGCACTTTTGTAGTACAAACCTAGCTTGTTCATAATGTATTGGGTGTACTTACTGGGCTTGAGGATGTAATTTCCCTCTCGTCGATCTGCCAAATAATTATGCTCAACAGCTAATGTAAATAATGTTCCAAACCTTAATTCTACCTCCAGCATGTTTTATGTAAAGTGAGGATAATAAGTTAATGATAATTTAGTTAGTTATAATCTTGGTAGTTGCAATCCTAGTTCGTATTCATTTGATTGATGCAACCAATTGATCTAAAAATCGATGTTACCTATTCTTGGAAAACTGCCCATTGTACCTTGCTCTTGAATAGGTACCAGTCTTGCCCTAAATATTACTGAGGGTGAATACTTGGCTCCTAACATAGACCAAATGTATTGTACTTGTTGAGTTTCATGATTGATAAAATCAAAAACCAGTTTACTTATCTCAGAAGGTAATTTTGAATTTTGATGGGTAAGAACATGGTTGTGTTGAAAGAAACTCAAAACACTGGATATGTACCTTAATGAATCTGTATACTTTGATTCTTTTCCAGCGAAGGAAGAAAACAATAAATATAAATTCATAAAATATGGTGCAGAAGGGTTACTAGTACGCCCGTTGCTGACGTTTCTTTCCTCCTGTACATTAATCAGTGTAATGACAATCTGATCAGTATTTTCATCAATAGCGGATTTACCTTCAGAATTGACCAGGTTTGAAATGGTCACCTCTGGGGCTTTATCGTTGTAGCTTGATCGGAAGTATTCACTCATCGCTTGTGCTACTGCATCAAGGGTGGATAAAATCATTTTATGTTTAGGTTTAGGGCTCTGATTCTTTCGGGTACCAAGTTACGAGAAATTCGTGAACTTTTTACTATCATAGTTTCATTTTCTCTGATACCATTAATCATTTAAGATTACAATGTAATTTTTAGCTGACTTGTTTCGCAATATTAGATAATGTATGAGCTTGTGCTATTTACGGATTATCCAGAAGTTTGTTCCAGCTTTTCAACAAAATAATGAGAAGTTAGATAAATTCTTTTTCTTACTTAGCTAGCCGGATTACTTCTTGACAATAATAATGCTAATAAATCGTTTTGACTATTCTTTCTTGCTTTTTTTGAAAAAAATCATCGTTTTTATAGATACAAGTAGCTCATTTCTGTTTTGTACTGGAAATTTTATTTAATTCTGTGATTTTTTTATCATTTCTAGATTCAAGCAAAAACCATCCATTTCTTTTTCGGCAACTTCTCATGTGTGTAAAGGTTGTACTCTTTATTCACAATGAAATCTTCTATTTTCACCTCAGTAGTTTGGAGCAACTATCATGGCCCCACTAAAGCGATCATATGCTATGTGTAGGTTCCAAAGTGGAATCTTGCCTCAATTCTTGTGCTACTCCTTGCTTATCTTAATGAATCGCCCAAAACCACTGATGGTACCTATATATATTATCTCTTTGACAAAGGTTGGCAATTCCAGTCATTATTGTAATTTTGCAAGCTAAATCTTTTGCTCCCTTATGAATGATGCTAATGAACAACATCACTCCATTAAAGAAATGGTATTTGATGTTCGACTAAACTCCGAAGATGAAGCTTTCAATTTTCAGAGAGGGTTCAGCGACCTCATAAAGAATAAGCTGATGTCTATTACTGAAAAAATATTCGACGAACTGGCTCCTCCAGATCAATTGGTGAAGATCAACTCTTTAACGATTGACTTGGAAACTGTAGAGTTAAAAAGATTTGAAAAAGATATTCCAGAATTATACGAAAAACGACTAAGAGAAACGCTTGGCTCGTTACTTTTCCGACTCAAGGGAATCACCTATTCCGCAGTAGACGATGCCAGTACTACGAATCCAGAAATTAGTTTATCTCAATTACTCTCATTTTTTTTAAGAACCGGAACCATTCCTTGGTTTGCCAAAAGTACTTGGCAAACCTACCTAAAACAAAAAGGACTTGGCAGTGAGGTAGCATTTTCCATTGGGCGTTTGTTTGAGATTGTATTTGAAAAAAACCCTGAACTATTCTCTCAACTGATTGAGCGACATCAAACCGAGCCGATGCTCTTGTATCGCTTGGCGGATCAAATTCCCAACCACCAACTATTACAAGTAATTAAACTTATTTCTCCTGAGAAAATCACTATTTACGAACGAATTCTGCAAGATATCGCAAAAGTAAGTAATCCTCGCTTGCTTACTTTACATCATTCTCAAGCTCGGGTGTTGGTTTGGCAAACATTTTTTCTGAATTGGAAACAGAATAATGAAACAGTTTTGGTAGATGCAGTCGTAGAAAAACTTTTTTCTATGATTCAACAAAAATCCTCAGAAGGGGCTCAGTATATATTACAACTCAATCTCGAGAGGCATCAATTACAAACCAATCTGGCACAATCGCTCAAAAAATTTACGAGTGATACTGCCAGCGCAGCATTGTTTACTTCTGAGACCAAAACCCTACAGCTATTGCAACAAATTGTCTCGGAAAAAGAAGGGCGTATGCTGCAGGCTTTCATAAAAAGATTAATGGAAGTTGCCCCAGGTTTAGCACTCGAGGAAGTATGGGGTCTCACCCTTGACTATTTATCCGAAAACCGTGGTCAGCCGCTTCAACTACGTCACCTTGTTACCCAGGTGCTACCTCAACTGACTTCTGAATGGAGAAATATTGTTCAAAAACTGCAAATAGAGCTAGAACATCACTTATTTACCGTAGAAGAGTTTGATCAGGCTATTTTTAACGACGTAATTGAATCAAATGCTACCAATGTCATCCATTTCTTAGGGCAAATTTTGCAACCCGAGCAAGCAACTTGGGCAAATCAATATGGCAGCCAACTGGCTCAGGCATTGGGCAAGTCTATTACTTCGGTGTGGGAAGTATTATTGGAAATATTTTGGGAAAATCGCAAAAAAACATTCTCACGAGATACTTTTCTAAAAAAATCCTTTCTACGAGTATGGAAAAAACTAGTCAAGGTTGTTCCAGTCAATTCACCTATTCCGGCCTTGAATGACAAAAAAATGTGGGAACGCCCTCCGGTAGAAGTCATTCAACGTTTGTCAGAAACAGTGCCTGGCTTTTCAGAAGTAGAAACCAAATTTTGGACCGAGGAACTAAAATCACCAGAAACGTCAGATCAGAGCCTTACCGAATCTCAGCAAGAACTGGAAGAGGTCCGTCTCAAAGAACGAAAACAAAGACTCAATCAGGCCTTGAATGAAGGCAAAATACGAGAGTTTATGGAACAAGTGCTCCCTGGTCAATCTATTTGGCTAGAGCAATATGTAGCTGCCATTTACCGGGTAATCAAACTAGATAAAATCGTAGTATGGGAGTTGATTTTGGAAGAATTGTGGGAAAAAAGGGCTGAAACTGGTGGCTTCAATCAACGCACTTTCCTTATTGGAAGTTTTAGTCGAATTATGACCTTTGTATCCTCCAAAGCACAAACTTTTTTCCCACCTGCTGCGGCTCCTGATTTATCCTCTACTTCTACTTCCTCCACTTCCGATGTTGCTTCTCCTTCTCTCGCTTCTGATACCTCCTCAGTTGATGCTTCCTCGGCTGAAGCTGCGGCCACTGCACAAACTCAAGCCAATATACAACGCTGGAAACAAATAAAAATCTGGATCGAACAATTGGCCCAAAACTTCCCGAGTTTTGCCCAAGTACAAGAAGAAGCAAGCATTGCCCGATATTATGAAGGCATTCACCTTAAACGAGAGGAAATCATTACTCAACCAATCGGCCGAGATATTCGTGAAATAGTTGAAAAACTCTTTACTAAAGGAATACTGCCAGCCGCTGCTCAAACTCAAAGACAATTGGGCATCTTTTTGCGTCGCCCACTTATATCAATGGAAGAAACCATTACCAACTTGGTTGAGTTTGCCATCACTCAAACTGATTTTTCAGTATCGCAGTTGCTTCAACCGCTGGTGTTACAAAGATTTATAGAACAAACCACCCCAACATTTGTACAAGAATTACTCACACGACTTCAAACAATTGACCCCAATTTATCCATCCCTGATCTTGCCTCCATTGCTTCCCAAATGAGGGGTGCTCAAGAGCATATTCAAATAGAGGGCAAGGGTCAATTAGAAAAAGACAAACTAGACAAGGACCCTCAAGAACATGATCCGTCAGAAAATGATCTGATTAAAGATCAGCTAGCAAAAGACAAACAGTTAGAAGATGAACTACTGGCAAGACAACGATCGCAGGGGCAGTCATTCCAAAACAAACAATTAAGGGTTGATCAACTAGAAAATGATCAAGACGCCCTGGTATATTATCTACAGTACTTCTTACAGTCGGGTACTTTACCCGAGAGTTTGAGTATAAACATCGTTACTGATGCTACTACAGGTGCAAGTACAGATAAAGATACAGGTACTGGTACAGATACTACTCAAAACACAGGGGTAGGTATTGGTAAAGGAGTAGATGCAAATACGGATACTGGCGCTGGTACAAGTAAAGAAGCGGGAAAAGGTGCTGACTTGAACATCATCCGCAACTTGAGTACAAGTGACAAAAATTATTACGTAAGACAGTTGCTCGTTGTACTTCGTAATAAACACCCTGAGGATTTTCAACGGTTGATACTGGCTTTGGGAACAGCTGATGTAGACAGGCTCATCAATGCAGTACCAGAAGCATCAAAATGGATTTCAGAGGTATGGCAGAAAACAACCGATGATTATCAAACCTCTTCTCAGGGACGGAGTGGTCAGGCTACTGGTGATCAAGCATCATCAGATGGCAGACAAACGACTGATTCAGAAGATCGCCGCCAACCGTCCACTGATCAAAAAACTCGAGAAGGAAGCAGTAGAACCGACGATGACTCGGTCGCCAATCAGACTGAGGAAGAAAGAAAAAGACAACAAGCTCAGCAACGTGCCCAAGAACTGCAAGCTGAGGAAGAACGCGCCAAAAAAGAAAGGCAACAGCAACAGCAAACTGCGGAAGAAAAAGAGAAAGAACGTCTGGAAAGAGAAACTTTTGAACGTATCAAGCAAGAAATTCTCGAATCGACCAGACAGCCTAAACAAGAATTAACCAACGAAGTATTGTATGTGGAAAATGCTGGTTTGGTTATTTTACACCCTTATTTGATTCGCTTGTTTGAGGTACTCAAACTTACTGAGAGTGTCACCAAAGAACAACCCTCGAAAACAAATCCTCAAAAAACAACTAAGAAGACGCAGGTCGACTTTAAAGGGGATGCTGAACGAGAACGTGCGGTGTATGTTTTGCAATATTTGGCCAGCAAAAGTGAAGCTGCCGAAGAACACGAACTCGTGCTCAATAAGATATTGTGTGGTATGGAGGTCACTACTCCTTTTGCATCGGGTAAAGTTACGCTCACTGATGAGGAAAAAGAAACTTGTGATGGGTTGCTGGCTGCAGTAGTACAAAACTGGACTGTATTGAAAGACTCTCCTCCTGACATGCTTCGTGGATCATTTTTCATGCGAGAAGGTCGTCTGGAGATGAAATCTGCCGATTGGCGGATGAAGGTAGAGGAATCTGGGATAGACGTGTTGCTACAGCAATTGCCTTGGTCTATCGGAATGGTAAAACTCCCTTGGATGGAAACTGTGTTGAACGTAGAATGGATGTAATCGCCTACTTTGGGATGATTTGGTAAGTGACCAGAGAAAGTATTTGATACCTGATAGGTAACGGAAATCTATCAGGTATCTAAAGGCCATTTAAAATAATGTTTGGATTAATATTATCCAAAGCACATCTTATTTTTTCAAACGAGCGATCATTGTTTCCAAAGTTTTACGTGTTACTGGATTCTTCCATTGTTTAAGCGAAGCTTCTAATTTGGCTTCTGGATCACGGGCAACTTGCTCGAGGACTGCTTTCCGTAACATCAGTTT
>CALDJV010000264.1 GCA_937899305.1 uncultured Cytophagaceae bacterium | reverse complement strand
TTACTCAAAACATTGCTCGACCCAGTCAAGAAAATAGCACTGGGTGCGGTCAAATTCATCGGCAAGTTTGTTGAAGCCATCCAACCCCTGTTTCATCAGGAAATAAAAATCCCATTTTTGTCCACCTTCTATAAATTTGTCACGACGCTACTTGGTGACGAAGAAGATTTGAACTTCATCAATGGACTGGCCCTCATCATTGCAATTCCGGCCAATATTGTATCGCGAGCCAGTGGTACGGGTAAACTTTTTGATCATAGCACTTATGGCTTGGATGCACCTGATTTTTTCGAGGGATTATTAACACAAGCTCCTACAGGTACGTTTCTATCAGCAGGTTCTGATAGTAACAGCTTTCTTTATACCAAATACTGTGGAGGAATTGCCGGAATAGTTGGAGCCATTGATTCAGTCATTGATTTGATGTGGGTGCTGAGCGAAGGTGAGGAAGATGATGGCTCTAGTGAGGGGCTGATTGGGGGAGCTGTGGCGGCTCCAATACATCCTCTGGATATCCTTCAGGCAGTGCTCAAGGTCTTTAAATATGGCCTTTCTGTACCCTTGAAATTGGATAATATGAGAACGGCTACTCATAATCTAAAGATTACGGCTTATATCCTGGCGCTGGTCAAAGACCTGGTCGTTACAGTCAGTGTATTGCTAAGAAAAAGATATCCTGATAAGGTATTGTCTGAGAAAGGACAACAATGGACATCAGGTATTATCAATACTTTAGCGTTGATACTCCTGGTAGCTGGGGACGTCATCAGAAACCAGGATACTGGAGAAATTGCGGAATCTTTGTCAGCAGATTTGCTTTCTACTGGTGGAGGATTGGTGAGCAACTTTTCGGCCGTTGGTGATGCTGAAGAAGGTGAAATTATAGGTACTGGATTCTCTATCTTGGGAGCAGGCCTAGGCAGTCTTTGGGCGTTTCTTAGTCACGACAAAAAACCTCATTACACCATCAACCCAGGTGGTTAAAACTTGGCACCCATTTGAGCAAGTAGTCGAGGCTACTTGCTTTTTTATAATTTCTGTTTACAATTAGCTGAAGGCAACATTCGCCCCAGACTCAATAGTTGGAAGAGTCTTTTGCTACGCCTTTTTTTGATGATAGATAGTCAAAATAAGCCAAAAGTGTAATGATGACCAGACGGTACCTTCAAAACTGGATGCATCTCATCCCAAAATGCCTCAAAAATTTACTTAAGTGAAGCGGAAAAAATAAATTGAGCCAATACTACAAAGGATCTTGTGGTCAGACGAGTCTAGAAAATAAGCTAATAGCGGCGCTATTGGTGATATTTTTTGACGAAGTATTACCGCAAGAGATAAAGTATAGTGGTACAAGTTATTTTAGTAGATTCACTAAAACGAAAATTTAAACCAATGCTTATGGCTTATTTCCCATTGCAAAAACAAGAACAATTTTTCTGGTGTTGGGCAGCATTGACCAAAGCCTTGTTGGAACATTTTGATTATCCTGAAAAGCTTTCTCAAACAGATATTGTTCAAAAGTTCAAAGGCAAAGTGGTAGATGAACCGGCCTTGATCCATGAGGTCATGGCAAGCTATGGCTTACTCAAAGAAGGTATTCCCTACCCAGTAAATTTTGAAAAGCTACAAAGTGGCCTGGAAGATGGCCCTATTATTTTGGTAATCCAGCATTATGGGATGGGTGGAGCACATTTGGTGGCATTGGTCGATATCAAACCCCATCGAGTATTAGAGTTACACGATCCCCAAGAAGCAGAGGTACACCTGATTGGCTTTGAGGAATTTGCGCAAGATTATAAAAAAAAGGGTACTTGGGCCAATACGATTTTTTCGCAACATCCTGCTGTATCAAGGTTTGTGAAGTGAAAGGATATTTCATAGCATCAGATTATAACTAATGCATTATGTTAAGTACTGTATGAATACCTGCTTTGTAACATTTTCCAGATGCGCATTATACAATCAAACTAAACTTTTTACCCGGTAAAGATTTCAAATAGCCGTGAATCTCGAGGTTGAGCAAATAAGCACTCAATTTAGAAAGGGGCATTTTTAGTTGCCAACTTAAGTCATCCAACCCCAAGGTTTGCTCAGGTTGGGTTTGTAACAATTTCACAATTTTTTGTTCATTCTTATCGGTAGGCATTGTATTGAACAACAACGACTGCTGAGTAGCCTTGGTTTTTCCATCCAAGTCCCAGTTCATAATGTAAGCAATGTCTTTGGCCGAAGTAATCAGATGGGCCTTGTGCTGCTTGATCAAGTTGTTGCAACCAGCTGAAGTTTTGCGTTGAATGTCACCAGGTACCGCAAATACATCTTTGTTGTAATCGTTGGCAATGTTGGCCGTGATCAGCGCTCCCCCACTTTCTTTAGCCTCTATTACCACCGTGGCATCGGCCAAACCAGCAATGATCCGATTTCGAGCAGGAAACTTTCGTGCATCAGGCTCAGTACCAAAGCGTGCTTCGGTCATAATCCCTCCCGCTTGTTTGACCATTTGCCGAGCAGTAGCCATATGACTAGACGGATACACCACGTCAATGCCACTGGCCATTACCCCTACCGTAGGCAACCCATACTTTAGCGAAGCTTGATGAGCCGCAATGTCAATCCCATAAGCCAACCCACTCACAATCAAAGGCTTGTAAGGCATCAGTGCTCGCACCAACTCTTCGGTAAAGTTTCGCCCATAATCAGTAGCGGCTCGGGTACCCACAATGGCAATGGTTTTGTCGGTGTTGAATGCCACTTCTCCCCGTAAATAAAACACAAAAGGTGCATCGGGGTATTGCTTAAGGCGCACTGGATAATCGGCATCCGTAACCGTCACAATTTTGACGTTTTGCCGAATGGCTCGATTGATCTCGGCTTCGGCTTCTTGCAGGATATCTTTTTGCAAAATCAAATGAGCAATTTTTTCTCCTACCAAGGGGATTTTCAGTAATTTTTGGCGGGATGTTTTGAATACGGCTTCTGCTGATCCGCAGTAACTAATTAATTGACGGGCTTTTACCCCTCCTACTTTATCAATCAGGTTGAGGGCTACGCTATACAAATGGGTATCATTCATAGAAGGCCTGGGTTAAAAGATTTTTGGGTAATGTTTTGGATATCGCATCTAAAAAGCAAACCAATCGAATATAGCAAGTTTGATTGTTTTTTAGTACAACCATTAAATTTACTTTGGTTGGTTCCTGTTTCAAGCTTGGGTCTACCTCAGATTGACAACTGATTTTGATTGCATACTTTCATTCTCTCCAGAAATATTCAGGTAAATTTCCATTAGTGAGCGGTACATTATTTGTCAAGTCTTCCCAAGAATTCTAATAAC
>CALDJV010000263.1 GCA_937899305.1 uncultured Cytophagaceae bacterium | reverse complement strand
AGCATATGCAGCATATTTTAACATATGCTACATAAGGCCAAAGTCGAGCTTAGAACTTTGATGGTAACGATTGGCAGTTTGATTGCCACTAATAAATCCGTTGGTAGCATAAGTCACATTGTTCCCGTTTCCGTCTACCCCTACCAAGTTTACCATACGAGGAGAGTTGCTAAAGTCTCCCAAAAAATTCCAAATCCAGTTATTGTCTTCGGCACGGGTATAGCTCAAGTAAGTACCTACTGTAATGTTGTGTTCTAAACTACCAGTGTTGATTTTTTTGGACAAGTTGAATTCTCCGGCCAATTCTTGCATGGGTCTTTGACGATCCAACACTCGATTTTCAAATACCAAGTCGCTGGCCGCTAAAGTGGCCCCATTATCTGCATACGTAAAGGTACCTGACTGTAAATTTCTATCCGTAAGGTAGTTGGCTTGAGTTTCGGGCACATTATGCACTCCATCTCCATCTAAAAACAGGTTGAACCAATGATCGTAGTTGGCAGCTTTCACCTTGGCCTGTAGCATCCAATTTTCACCAAAATTATGCTGTAAATCTGCCATGACATACCCTCCTTTAGTGATTACACCATTCTCAATGGGCGATTCAAACCGACCGTTGGGCGTATCAAAAGAAAAATCGGTCGCATTGCCAGTGAGCAAGGTAAATACCTTTTTACCGTCGTTTCCAGTAGGTCGGCTAAAGTTACCGTTGTCGTTTTGCAACGGATAAGGCAAGTAAAATTGAACATTGTCGTCAATCAACTGCGTGTATACCGTAAATGAACTATTTCCTTTATTGAATAATTTTCTGATGTTTCCTCGTAATTGATAACCACGAGTTACTAGGCCAGTTTTGATCGGTCCCTCGTCGTAACGATAAAAACCTGAAAAAGCGTAAAACAAATCTTTGCCCATTGGTCCAGCCGTCAAAAAGTCTACCTTCATCCGGCCATTTTGAGCCCACTCTAACCCGATCTTATTCTGCTGTTGAGCAGTTCCGGTTACACTGGTATAGTTGATAATACCCGCTACTGAACCAGCGCCAAACAAGGTAGACGCACCTCCTCGAATAAATTCAAGGTTGCGAATTCCGATGTCATTTCTAAAATAGACATCATGTGCCGACGAGTTAAGCCCGAAAGTACTAATGGTAGGTAAACCATCTACTTGTAGAGGAGTAAATTGGTACTGACCACCCGAGGGCATTCCCCGAACAAATACATTGGAAGCCACTTCTCCCCCGCCACCTTCAGCGGTAATCCCTGGAATGGCTCGCAAAATATCGGCTTGAGAGTTGAATCCAGCAGTCGCCAGTTGCTTTGAGTTCAATAAGGTAATGGAGATGGGAGAATCTTTCTGAGAACGTGCACTAAAGCTACCCGTCACCACAATTTCATCCAGTCCCATGGCATCTTCTTGTAAAACAAAATCCAGTTGAACATCACCTCCCTGGGTAATATTGACCTTTTGGGTCAAGGTTTTATACCCTACAAAAGAAGCGGTGATTGACTGTTCCCCAATGGGTACCATAAATGTGTATTTACCATCCACATCCGAAACCACTCCATTGGTGGTGCCTTTTACTACTACTGTAGCCCCAATTACTGGGTTTCCGCTGTCATCCTTTACAGTTCCTGATACTTTACCCTGACTAAATCCAAGGGTAAGGCTTAGTACCAAGCTGCAAATGCTTAGAAAACTTTTAAGTAACAATTGATTCATACTATATTGATTTATCTAATAATAGTGTTTTTTGATCTAAGAATAATTATATTATATGGGCAAAATTAGGAGATTGGATCGTTTAAGCATTGGTATTTATTACCAAGTTTATGGACTATATTGTCATAGTTTATAGTTATCTCAATATTTTTTAACTATTTAGTCTTATATGAAAGCAGAACTAGAGCGCATCAGTAACAAACCAACCAACTCATTTTTAGTAAAAAGTGTGGTCAAGGCGCAAAGGCTAGACTTTAAAAGTGCCTACCATTATCACCCTGAATATGAGTTAATTTGGACCATTAAAAGCAAAGGACGTAGGTTCATCGGAAATCACATTACACCATATCGCCCTGATGAACTCATTTTTTTAGGAAAAAACATTCCCCACTGTTGGATTACCAATGAACACTCGGAGCAAATCCTGGTGCAAATGAAGGATGATTTTTTGGGTATAGATTTTTTGAATACTCCGGAATGTCTGGCCATCAAAAATATGCTCAAAGAAAGTTACAGAGGGCTGGAGTTTTTTGGTGAGACCAAAGCAAGGGTACAAAAAAAAATGGCGCAACTCCATCGTCAACAAGAAGGCTCTTTCCAACGATTGATGCAATTATTGGATATTCTGAGTGATTTGGCTGAATCCAATGAGTTTGAATACCTTTCTATGGAGGAGTTTCGCACCGCGTATGATCACAAAGAGTTTGAGCGAATTCAAATTATTTATGATTACATTCATAATAACTATAAGTTTGAACTGAGTATTGACAAAGCCGCTAAACTCATTTATTTGACCAAAAGCGCTTTTTGTAAGTTCATCAAACGAAAAACCAAAAAAACATTTACTCAGATTGTCAATGAGGTACGTTTGGGCAAAGCCACTGAACTGTTAATTGAAACGGACAAGTCTATTATGCAAATTTGTTATGAAGTAGGCTACAACGATCCTTCTTATTTTTTTAGACAGTTTTCAAAGATGATTGGCTCAAGTCCTAAACAATTTCGGGAAGCTTATAAGTAGTTTTCTTTAGTCCATAGTCCACGGTCGATAGTCCATAGTAGCGCAAAGCGGAACAATTAGCTCAGCTCGCCTTAACAATGTAACAATAAGCGCAGCGGAACAATAAAACCATTTAGCCATTTAACAATGTAACAATAAGCGTAGCGAAACAATAAAACCATTTAGCCATTTAACAATGTAACAATAAGCGTAGCGAAACAATATAACAATGAGCCGAAGGTGGAACAATTCAACAATAGAACAATGTAACCATCTTAATACTCATAACATATTGAAAACATTAACCATATATTGAAATAATTATAATCTAAAACCTAATAAAATTTCAATAAAGTATTATAAAGTATCATTAATTTTTATATTTGCGCCAAAATCTGACAAAAAGTTTTTGATTTACCCTAATTTAGATTTTAGTTTGAGCTGAAGTTTCAAAAAAGCTTCTGAGAATAGTTCAAGTCTAAATTAGGCCCAGACAAACGGCTACAATGTTGAATTATTTACAAAATAAAGATAACCAATCCAACCATAAAACGTTGAGCAAAATGGCAAATACACTTTGGGGTATTGACATGGGAGGTACCAAAATTGAGATTGCAGTACTCAAATCTGCCAATGATCCAGAAGTAATCATCCGTAAGCGTATTCCTACCGAAAGCGAGAAGGGCTATGAGCATGTGATTACCAACATTGGCGCTTTAGTAGATGACCTTGTCCAAGAATTAGGACAAAAACCAGCAGTCATTGGGATGGGAACGCCTGGGGTAATTGACCCATATACCCAAACGCTTAAAAATAGTAACACCGTAAGTCTCAATGGAAAACCTTTTGCCAAAGATTTAGAAAAACGCCTACAGGTTCCTTTGATAATGGCCAATGATGCCAACTGCTTTGCGATTGCAGAGGCCACAATGGGTGCTGTAAAAGAACACGTACCCGATGCCACCACTGTTTTTGGGATCATCATGGGTACTGGAGTTGGCGGTGGAGTAGTAGTCAATAAGCAAGTATTGTTTGGTCGTCACGGTATTGCGGGCGAATGGGGACACAATTTTTTGGATGCCTCAGGAGGAAAATGCTATTGTGGGCGCATTGGTTGTGTAGAAACGGTACTTTCGGGACCCGCCTCAGAACGGTTTTACAAGAAAATATCTGGTCAATCTAAAGGAATGAAGGCCATTGTGGACGATCATTTGGCAGGCACTGACCCTTACGCTACTCAAACAATTGAACGACTGGTGCACTTTTTTGGTAAAGGTATTGCTAATGTCCTCAATGTGATAGATCCTGACGCAGTCGTGATTGGAGGAGGCCTGGGCAATATAGATTTATTGTATACCGAGGGGGTAGAAGCGGTCAAGCCTCATTTGTTCAATTACAGAATGGATACCAAGTTTTTGAAGCCTACTTTGGGCGATAGCGCGGGAGTATTTGGAGCCGCTATGTTGACTGCTTAGTAACGCGTTCGCAATAACTGTCCAACTTAGTTTTATTCCTCTTCGCTACACTTCGTTCCTTTTATTGCCCGTAGCCCTGCTACGAGCGCAAAAAGCGCCTCGTTTAGCTTTGAGTAATTTCACTAAAATCTCGACACCTATTTTGAAAGCGTTACTTAATGCTTTGAATAATGAACATCGATTAACGGATATCGAAACATGCAGTAGCCATTTCATTCCATATTCGTTAATCGATCTTTCGCCTTTCAGCTGCTCCTTCTTTTTGTAAATCAGGGCATTGTGAGGCGATCGAAGATTTTTTCATAAATACCCAATGGCCATACTCTCGAAACTGCTTGCCTTGGTCCCACATACCATACATCCGATTTTGTTCTTCATTGATTACCATCATCACTTGCCCATACCTTTTGGTGACTTCCTCTTCCCAAACAAACCTTAGTTTTCGCCCCGTAATTTCTCCATTGAGAATATGCCCCTTGTTCTGCGCATAGCAACCCGTCACTTTATTGCCTTTCTGAACCAGAGAAATCAACCCTTTGGCAGTTTGCCAAGTTCCAGTCACATTTATTTTAGGCAATGCCTTGGCTGGTACCCCCCAAGCTTGTATCTCGTTGAAACGGGTTAACGTAGCATGGCCATAGTTAGATTGTATCGTTATTTTGATCCAGCGAGCTCGAATATTTTGAATATCCATCAAGCGGATAGGTGCATTGGCTTCTAATATCAGGTTGTATTCTATATTGTAGCCCGATTGGGCATTGGTGCTGGAAAACTCAATTCGAACCTTTTTGATGCTTTGGGATCGGTGTTGAGGGTTTTGTCGATTGTTAAATCCAATTTTTTTTAACAGAAATGTTTCGGCCAATTCAAACACAAACACGCATTGCGTGGCTTGTCCTGGCGCCGATATCCATCCCTTCTTGAGGTTTCCATCTAACAACGCTTCGGCTACTCCTACCGGAACCACGGTGTCATTGACTATCGACGGTTTTTGGCTGCTAGAGGCTTGCACCACATGGGCACCATTACGCAACGCCAAAGCATTGATGAGAGGGGCCTCCTGGCTTAAAGCAGGATGAGGAAAAAAACAAACCAAACTAAACCAATAACAAACAATCAACCAGTATAATTTCATAAGCTTTGGGGTAATGAGGAAGCGAAGTTGTTTATTATAACGGCAAGATTCAAGTTATTGTCTCACTTTTCGGGGATTGATAGCGGAAGACAGGTGGGATGTTATCTATATGGGAATTAAAATATATACCATATTACTAGACATTTTTCGTTTGTGGAGACACAAACGAAGGCGGCGGATATTGCTCTATGGGGGCTAAAACCTGTACAAAAAAAAAGAGTTTAGGTGCTGCCCAAACTCTCATTTTTTGAGTAATGATATTAACAAGTAATTCAATTTTTTTTAGTTCCTAATCCTTTAAATCCAAACTAACTGGATTGTTGCGATACTTCACATTGTATTCAATGGTTACCTTTACAATAGAGGGAACCACAGTAGACAATGGAAACTCACTTTTGAGTTTTTCTAAAACCTCGGTGTATTCATGTGGATACACAAAGTCACCTACTTTGATACGATACGATGGTTCTCGGTATTCCATATAAGGTTTCAAATGTGGAAACAACTGATAAGAACGTCGTCGTACCCGATAGGCTTCTGAACGGTTACGTCCCCGGTAGATTTGTATACGATAACCACTAAACTTTTGCTTGCGGTAAAAAGTATACTTTTGCTCCGGACCAAAGTCAATCAACTTATCCAACTCATCGGCAACATCACGAGTTACAACCTGAGTGGTATCATCGTGGGCAAATAAGGTAAGCGGCTTGCTTTTGCCTTCATAAGTTTCCTTATGGTACTCAAATTTTACTAGACTTCGGGATAAATTATCCTTTAGGTCGTTTTTTGTGCGAGGCACATATTTAGGAGTACAACTTGCTAGGTACCCTAGCGCTAGTACAGCCCCAAGGTAAACTCTTCGGCATTTCATTATTGTGATATTTAGTGAAAGAAGTAATTAATTAAATTATAGCAACTGGTTTACGTCACGAAACTTTATATTATATAATGTTTATTTTTAAACGATATCACCTACCAATAGGTTGTCATTTAGAAGATTAAGTAACTACTTGGGTATATAAACAGTATTATTACTTATAGCAAAATAGGAATTATTGTTTGCATAATTTATACATTTCAGCAAACGCAATAAATTTTAAGGTAGGACGTTGGAGTGGAGATATGTGGTTACTTTATGGTCAAATGACTTGATCGTTGTGCATTTTACAAACTTTGTAAAAAACGCTCTCATACTGAAGAATACAGGCTTGGTCAATCGATGGATTGCTGTTTGAGGTTTTCAAGTAAGTCTTCCAGTTCTTGAGTGTAAATAATTTTGGTAATCAAAGTAGTTCTTTCTCCCTTGATATCAACATTTGTAGTCAATAATGCATCTTGATACCCAAACTGAATACACGATTGATTACCATTTAGCCCATGTCTTCGAGCTCGGGAAAGCACCAAACTATACAAGGATTGACCTGCTCGTAAATGATGGTCGTATCCTTTTGCCCTCATGGCCCGAATTAAACCCAAAACATCTTGTTTTACAGGAAAAGAAGCCGAATCACACTCGTCAAAAAACTTTTCTATGCCATCCCAACTCACCATAAACTCCCCCTCTACCAGTTTTCCTGATTCATAATAACTTGCCAATTTACCAGTACTCAATCCAGGAAAAGTAGTTTCAAGTTCAGTAGGTGACCACTCATCAATCAGCCAATTTTTGGCCATCCTTGTCAACTCTTCAAGGCTTCCATCACTCTCGAAGAGCCTTGTTTCTTCAGCCTTAAAAGTAAAAGCAATGGGGCTATTGATTCCAAACCCAGTCAATTCACAGGAGCGTCCTCCTTTATGCATATGCAGTTCAAAAAAATTTGAATATTTCTGAATCAGCCTCAGGTTGGCTTGCGTCTCCAACTCAGGCACAAAGTCCAATATTTGCTGATGTATTTTGATAATATTTCGTTTATCTAAATCAACAAACTCAAAATGATCATACATTGCCTCCAAGGAGATTTGATCTATCCAAAGTTGTACGCTTTGTAAAGCCTTCATCGGGTCGTCTATTCGTCCAAAGGCTGCATCATTGGTATCTTCTAAAAAATGAATGGCATACGAAGGTTTTTGCTCATCAAATAGATGATCCCGAGAACAATGAATCTCACAAGTTCTTTGATCATATTTTACTTTACAACTCCAATGTACCCCCGCTCCTTGTATGGTTATTTGAATATTTTCATCAAATGTTTCGAATTTTTTCTGGAGCTCAGCATAAAACTGACGGGCTATTTTTTCTTCTTCGTGCATAGATGAAATCAATCTGTTATTTCAGGAATACCCATCAAAACTCCATTACAAGGTATCACCTAAATCGTCAAAATCTTTGGTATCCAGATGATAGGTGGTGTCTACTTGGAGAGTATTTTCTTGCTTCACCAACGCTTGATTCTCTATATAAATATGCAAAGGGTAGTTTTTATTCCACTTGGTAGTGTTTATCTGTCTGGCTTTCAGAATTTCCACAAATTCATCGGCTAAAACACCCAACAACCAAGCCGCATCTTGTAAAGGTTGATCGCCTTTTAGATAAATGTGGTGTAAAGCATCTTTTGGTGTATCCGCGAGTCGGGGGTCTTGTCCTCGATTGAGTAGGTTTTGACGAACAATAGTCCTTATCTGCTCCTCAGATAATATTTTTCCCTTCCGGTTTGTGACATTCTTTCTACCTCTTACGTCAAACTCTAGTCCATTACGATGGTAATTGAGAATGTTGGCGGACGAGTGTGGGTTGAAAACGCTTAAGGGCAGTACATGGGTAAAGTGATGTTCTTCTTCAAAATGACGTTGCCGAAAATTAAAAGGCATCAAGAATGAAACCCTGGAAATCGTATCGGGCAAACTCAGCACCTGCTCCACTTTCTGAATGGATGATAATTGTTGGATTGAAACAATCGGGAGTGAAGTGTGGAACTGTTCTTTACGAAATAACGTGTAGGGATCTGGTGCTTTGGAAGTGCAAGCAGCCAAATTCAGTAAAAATGCTAAAATAACAACCGTGTATCGCATTCTATCTTTATTCAACAAATCATTATACTACCGAAAACCAAACATAGATAATGACGAGTTTGAGCGTTAGTAAGCTGAACCACTCTTTACAAATTACTTGCTTCAGAAGCCATTTTAACTGTAAGGGCAGGCTAAACAACAATCCATAAGCGATCCATTTCATCATTTTGGCATCTTCTACCGAAATAAGACCACAATATAGAAACGCACGCACCTCGTTTAAATGAAACTCAATAATGGCATTGGTACGAAAAATACAGTACACCAACCACAGAGCTTCTATGACATAGAGTATTTGGATGAGCTGGCGGTAATTCACCTTGAAATAATGCTTATTTTTCATCACTGTATCTATTCACTTATTTTTATCTTGATGATAAGTTTACTCATTTTCGTATAAAAAAATGATCTTTCTTCGTTTCATGTCGTTCCTTATTTAAATAAAAACTACACTTTATGAAAATCAAAACACTTTTGATGACCCTGGTATTTTGGGGTACTTTGGTCACTGGTAAGGCACAAGACATCGGACAATCTAACCAATATGATTTTATCTACCAAATAAAAGTGACCCTGGTAACCGGGCGAAAAGTAGATTGGGTAAAATTTAAAAACCTCAAAGATTTGGGGCAGCTCACTACCAGTACGGTTGAGTTGGACCCTGAAGAAACCTCGGTGAAAACGCCAGTATATCTAGGATATTATTTGGGGAAGTCTACTGCACAAAAAGTGCTTGCCGAAGTAAAAAAACGGGGATATTCACAGGCCAAAATGGTGAGTGATGGGGCTTATCAACTGGGTCATAGCACGGGTAAACATATTCGGTATGGTTTACAATTGGGGGCTTTTAAAGCGCTGAGTCAGGTTAAAATGAGCCAATACCCCAAGCAAGATACTGAGGATAAAATATATCTACAATACAAAGGAGGTGCTTACAAGGTACTGTATAACTTATATACCCAAGGGGAAGTCCCTCCTAGTTTAACCAAGGCTCGCAGCAAGGTGATTCCTTGGCTCAAAAAGAAGGGCTATCAAGCATTTGTGCAGAAATTTCGATAAATAATCTTGAGGGGTATCACTACCTCTCGTTTTCTTCGCCACCGCGCATCTTGTCTAGCAAACTATTGAGGGTCTGAGCTTCTTCGTCGGTAAGGTTGATTTTGATATCTTCTTCAAAACCAGCTACAATCGAGCTAATTTCGTCTAACTTTTGAATTCCTTCTTCAGTAATGATCACATCAACCCGACGCCGATCTTCGCCACACTCGGTACGCTCCACGTATCCTTTTTGACGTAGTTTTTCTACCAGACGCGAAGCATTTGACATTTTATCCAACATGCGTTCAGTAATCGTAAAAATAGGCGCGGGCTTGGGGTACTGCCCTTTCAAGATGCGCAATACATTAAACTGCTGGGGGGTAAGCTTGTATTCTTTCAGCAATTTATTGGTACTGAAGTTTACCCAATTGCCGGTATAGATGAGGTTGACCACCAACTTTTGATAGGGATTTTTGAACTTCGCCTGATGGATTTCTTTCTCGAGTTTCATGGATCCAAAATTTACATGTGATAACTTTAAAAGTTGCAACAACTTTTACAAATGAATATAAAGTTAACAAGTTTTTCAAAACCCATCAACTTTATGTGCTGGATATTTTATTTTGTATATTATTTAGAAGTTTTTTTAGTAAAAAGCTTCAACAAATGCTGATAATTAGGCAGTTGCCAAGATTTATCTTGGTCTAAATATTTCGTATTTTTGTCAATTTAATGATTTGCAATCATTAAAATCAACATTACAAATATAAGTAAAAACAATTAATGTACAAACAATTAATTATTGATCCCATCAAACTTTTACAATCATTTATTTATCCTTACCTTTAGTAACGCGTTTGCAATAATTGTCTATTTTTAGCTTCGTAGAACTCGTTAGAGGTTAAATGACGAAGTCCGAGCCCAACGTAAGTCAATTCAGGAATATGATCAAATCAGACACTCATTTTGAAAGCGTCACTTAATAAATAAAACCACAACGTCGAGAAACCCATGGCACTGTATACCAACATCAAGGAAGCGCTCCAAAATCCTCTGGATGTGACCCATCTCAACCTGAGGATTGATTATGGGAAAACCCTCACCGAGGAGTTGTTGGCATGCAAGCATCTCAAGATATTGGAACTAACCGGGCACTATTATGAGGTACCTGATACTTTCAAACAACTTGATCAACTAGAACACATTATTTTTCGCGGTCGTTACAACCAGTTCCCAGCATTTATTTTTGCCCTGCCTCAACTCAAGCATTTATGCTTTGAAGGATATAGTATGGTCAATTTTCCGGATAAATTTCATCAGTTACCCCAACTAGTATCACTCAAAATATCAAGTAGCTTTGTCAATAACCCTTACCTCAAATTTCCAGAGTCTATCTTTTCACTTACCCAACTCAAAAACCTGTGCCTCTACGCTAATATGCGCAGTTTGTACCCCAAGCTTGGTCAACTAAAACAATTGGAAAGATTGGAGCTGTCTTATGCTTATTCTCACCAAGAAACCATGGAAACCATTTGCTCACTGACCAATCTACGTACCCTTGTTCTATCCAATAGCGGACAAAATGGGCAAGCCTTGCATCTGCCAGATACCGTGGGCAACCTGAAACAATTGAAACACTTGAATCTCCATAATAACCACTTGCAAAACCTCCCTGGCTCACTGCGTAAACTCAAACACTTGGAGACACTACAGCTTTCCAATGGAAAATTCACTCATTTGTCGTTTCAAAACGGAGATTTGCCCTTTCTTAACACTCTTACGCTTGAACAAAACAAGCAACTCAATATTTCCAATGAACTACAAAAGTTTTTGAACTCGCCTATTACCCACCTCAACCTTAAGAGCAATAGCCTGGAACATTTTCCGGAAATAGTATTACAGTTTAAAAAGCTTCAGCAACTCAATTTGGCTAATAATAAAATCAATCATCTACCCCTGGACATTGTTGATTTGCCGGAACTGAACCAGCTCAATATGACCAAGACTCCACTGGCGAATACCACCGAGGCCAAAAGTGGCAAACCCATCAATAAATTATTGGCATTACTGCGTGAAAGTAAATCGTCGCAACGCTTTAGAAAAGTAAACTTGGCACTGTTACTCAACGACTGGCAATACCTCAAAAAAGTCATTAGTGAGCGGCAAGCATTTTGATTAAGAGGCATATTGCCCAAAAAA
>CALDJV010000262.1 GCA_937899305.1 uncultured Cytophagaceae bacterium | reverse complement strand
AAAAAACCATACCAAACCGCTTTGTTTAATGATTTTTAAATATAAAAACCATCATCTTATACAATTTAACTGAAGTTGGTGGTCTTTTTATGATTCAACGTTGTTTGGTAGGGTTACTTGAATAATATACGCAACCCACAATTGTTTACCAACCACTGGCCAGTACGTCTACCACATGCATTGTTTTGAGTGGCTTACGGTTGCGTTGGATATAACCATCCAAATGCATTAAACAAGAAGCATCAGTTGAAATCAAGTATTGCGCTTGAGTTGCTGATGCATTGTCCACTTTTTGTTCTGCCATTCCGGCTGAGATACCATGAAACTTTACTGCAAAAGTACCGCCAAAACCACAGCAAGTTTCAGTATGTTTCATTTCTTCAATGGTGAGCCCTTCTACATTTTGTAATAGTTTGCGAGGGCCTTCCTTGATCCCACATTCACGCAATGCACTGCAGGCATCATGATAAGTAGCAGTACCTTCTAGTTTGGCTCCTTCAATATGATCTACTCCCAGTACGTCAATCAGGAATTCAGTAAACTCAAGCGCGTTTTTCTGTAAAGGGTAATACCGTTCTTTCAGCGCCTTGTCTTTGAATAAAAATTCGTACTGGTTGCGAATCATACCAATACAAGATGCCGAAGGGGCTACAACGTAACGGTCTGGATGAGGAAAATCATTCAGGAACTTTTTGGCCACATCAGTAGCATGCTCAAAATACCCAGCATTGAACCCTGGTTGCCCACAACAAGTTTGGCGAGGATTGTAGTGTACCTCACAACCTAATTTTTCCAGGATTTTGACCATGTTCATTCCTGTTTGGGGGAAAACCTGATCTATAAAACATGGAATAAAAATATCTACTACCATTTATTTTAATTATTGATTGGACCGCCCTTGGTGCATCATCCATCACTATATTAATGTACAGGAAAAACCTGGCCACTCATGGCATACGCTTCTTCAAATTTGGTTTGATTGACCGGGATGGGTTCAAAATTTGAATTAAAAAAGTCTAAAACTACTTCAGTAGCGAGGTTACCCACCAAATCATCTTCGGCCATGGGGCACCCTCCAAACCCTCTGAGCGCACCGTCAAAACGTCGACAACCAGCCTCATAAGCTGCTTTGAGCTTTTCAGCAATGGTTTGAGGGGTAGAATGCAAGTGAGCGCCAAACTCGATGTTAGGAAAGCGAGGAATTAAAGTAGCATACAGAGATTGAATATTATCTGGATTAGAAACGCCAATGGTATCTGCCAACGAAATGACTTTTACATCTAGGTTTACCAGGTCTTGGACAAACTTCTCAATGGTTTCGGCATCATAAGGGTCATCATACGGATTACCAAAACCCATAGAAATATAAGTTACCAACGTTTTATGGTGTTGTTGGCAAAGTCGTTGGACTTGTTCGACCAATTGAAATGCCTGAGCGATGGACTTATTGGTATTTCTTTGTTGAAACGTTTCAGATGCAGATAGTGGAAAGCCCAGGTAACTGATCTCATCAAACTGTACTGCTTGTTCGGCGCCTCTCAGATTGGCTATGATGGCCAAAAGCTTGCTTTGGGTTTGGTCCAAATGGAGCTGATTGAGCACTTCGGCGGTATCTCGTAATTGAGGAATGGCCTTAGGCGACACAAAACTGCCAAAGTCGATGGTGTCAAAACCTACTTCTAATAATTTATTGATGTATTTTGCCTTGACCTCAGTAGGGATAAAGTCATCCAAACCTTGCATGGCATCTCTTGGGCATTCTATATATTTCATGTTTGTTAGTTTAAATCAGTAATGACTGATACTGCTAGACATTTTGAGTGGTGAAAATACAAATAATAAAAACTGTTTTATCATAATGTCTAGCAGCCTGAGCCGATACCAACAAAATGCTTGCTAGGGACTTATAAAACACTAAAACAATGCACTTGCAATTTCTTTGACTGCTTTTGAGCGACTCATAGAGTAGTAATGCAATACTGGTACCCCAAAATCAATGAGTTCTTTGGATTGCTGAATTCCCCACTCAATGCCAACCTGACGAACTTCGTCATTATTTTTACATTTGCTTACCGCATCTACCAGGTCTTGAGGCAAGTCTATATGAAAGATACTGGGCAAAATGGTCAGTTGTTTGGCCGATGTCAAGGGTTTGAGGCCTGGAATGATAGGAACATCAATTCCTGATTCACGGCATTGTTTTACAAAATCGAAGTATTTTTGGTTGTCAAAAAACATTTGAGTAACAATATACTCAGCACCCATGTCTACCTTCATTTTGAGGTACTTCATATCAGTGGTAAAATTAGGGGCCTCGAAATGTTTTTCGGGGTAACCAGCAACCCCTATGCAAAAACTGGAAGGGTAGGGGTTTTTCAACTCATCATCCAAATACTCTCCATTATTCATCCTCACAACTTGTCCCAGCAATTCCGAAGCATACTTGTGTCCATTGGGGTCGGCATGAAACCTCCCCTCAGATTTAATCGGGTCCCCCCGGAGTACCAATACATTGTCTACGCCCAAGAAGTTCAAATCTATGAGTGCATTTTCTGTTTCCTCTTTATTGAATCCACCACAAATGAGATGAGGAACCGCATCTATCTGAAAATGATGCATAATGGCAGCGCAAATTCCTACAGTGCCAGGACGTTTTCGGGTAACATGCTTTTCCAATAACCCCTGACCCCGGTCACGATACACATACTCTTCTCGGTGATAAGTAACATCTATAAACTTAGGTTTGAACTCCATCAAAGGTTCTATTGCGTTGAACAAAGACTGGATGCTTTGTCCTTTCAGAGGAGGGATGATTTCAAATGAAAAGAGCGTTTTTTCAGAGTTCTTAATATATTCAATAATTTTTGTCATGTATCAAAAAAATATTTGTAGCCCATTTAAAAATTGAGAATTGGACTATCAGTGCAATTGAATTTTACAATATTATTTACAAAGCTACGAATTAGCAATTATTTATGAATCAAAGCTTTGGACTTGATGTGCTCAACAATATTGGTTCCGTGGTGTCGGCCATTCTCGATGAATATTTTTTCGGTATGGATACCACACAATACCGTTCCCGCTACATACAACCCTGGTACATTGGTTTCGTAGGTTTCAGGGTCAAACTCTGGTACCATCCGCTCATTGAGATTCATTCCAATTTTTTGTAGAAAATGGCCATCTGGGGTATAACCAACCAATAAAATAACAAAGTTGGCGGGGTACTTTTCTAAAGTATTGGTTTCGTTGTTCAATAACCAAACCCCATCTTTTTCAATTTTTTGGATCTCGGTCTGAAACTTGACCTTAATTTTCCCCTCTTTGATACGGTTGCGTAAATCAGGAATGAGCCAGTACTTCGCGGTTTTTTTGAAATCCTCTTTACGTACAACCATTGTAAGGTCCACCCCATGATGGTATAAATCCAGGGCGGCTTCTACCGCAGAGTTGCCTCCGCCTACCATCACTACTTTTTGGTGCACATACTGAAACGCTTCTTCATAATAGTGAGTGACATGGGGTAAGTTTTCTCCCTCGATATTCAATGGCCTTGGTAAATCAAAATAGCCGGTAGCCATGACCACATTTTGAGCAAAAAGTGTTTCGTTGTGAGCCGTTTGTACCTCAAACACTTCTCCCTGTTTTTGTATATCAGTTACTTCGGTATACAATTGTATCTGCAGCCCATAGTATTCTGTCACTGCTCGATAGTACTGTAGTGCCTCCACCCGATTGGCCTTCCGATCCGAGGCCGCAAAGGGTACATCACCAATTGCAATGTTTGCCGCAGTGGAAAAGAAGGTCATGTTTTTGGGGTATTTTCGGATAGATTCTGTCAAACTACCTTTTTCGATGATTAGGTAATTTAAATTTTCTTTTGCTGCAGCAATGCCACAAGCCAATCCACAAGGCCCTCCCCCCACAATGATTAAATCATATATATTGTTATCATTCATTTCGATATTGCTTTTAGGTAATACAACTTGTGCCATGATATGTTCAAGCCATTGAGCTTGTCTTGAGCTCAAAGCGCACTGTTTAAGACAAGGTATTGCTGGATTCTTTTAAAAATCTAAATCAAACTTCTTAAGTTCCTATGATGTTAATTTACCAAGAAACTGATACCATCATAAGCTTGCAATATACGCAATTTTACCTAGGTTTTGAGGGGTACTTCAGCATTTGTATGAAGTGGAGCGCGGTTACTTTTGTGGTGCTTTTAGGATAAAACAATTAGAAGATTTTGAGGTAAATAAATGTGCAACAAATACCTGATGGAACTGCATCTTTGAAAAGTACCATTTTGTTTATAAGCTTTTGAGTGAAATTGCCACATTTCTGGATTTTGATCAAAATGACCAAGTATTTGCAAGATATATCCAAGTGATTCTAGGGTGTTTTCTCTTATCTTTGTATTGTAATTGTACTCAACTATACCTTACAATAGTTTTAAACAGCAATAGACCAATTACTTGTTGCGGGAAATGTTTCTAAACCTTGCATATTTTAAGCTTAATGGTGAAAATGACCAAATTAAACAAAAATTTAGGGTAAACATAAAAAAAGCAACTGTCTGACTTTGAGTCTACTAAATGGTAAACATTACTTTGGTTTGAAAAAGAATAGGCGTTCAGTGTGATGGTTTGTTGATACAACGAATATACAGAATCATAAAATTAGGGAATAAATTGAAGGTATTTTGCTGTAAAATATTACACAAAAAAAGCTTAAGCTTTAAGATTTGGCTCAAAGTTTTTCAATAACTTATTGCAGCTTAGGAAAGCTGAGGATATATTTGTATACAGCTGAAATGAAACATTACAAAATTATTGAGATTAGTTTTCTTCAGTATTAATATGCATTGAATTAAGTACATTAACAATAATATATCACTATTAACCTATAAACATCTACAATAATGTTACAAACCCGTATGAAAAAAGGTAATGAACATCATCTGTTATCTTCTCATTTTTCAATTCCAACTTTACATCACAAATACTACGGTATTTCGCTCCATGTTGAGTGATTATCTGGGAATGATTACCTTCTTTAGTCATCAGTTGCATTCATGTGCAACAATACTTTCTACAAATCTTAAGATTGGGTCATACCCAAACATTTATAAGATGTTATCAACATAGACAACTTACTGGTAGTCATTTGCAAAATGTTGGTCAACATATGTCAGTTAGTAATAATAAAGTTCAAAGAGAAGTATCGTGATCATAAGTAGTGACTTCAGGGCAGGTCACCGAAAATCAATTAGGGATTTTATTAGGTAAGGGAATTACCCTTCTGGGGCTTGGTATAAAACTTCGTACACATAAGTTTTAGGTCTAATTAAAAGGTAAGTCAAGTTGGCCAAGCTCATATATGGATTTATTTGTCAAAATCACAACTAACTATTTTCATGTCAATACAAAATTCAGGTTCAACCAAAAAGGCAATACGAACAATGTATCTTAGGTCAGCAAAGGAAAATATTTTCCGTTTGAAGCTTTATGTACTTTTAGGAAGCTTTTTTTTGATATTGGGAGGGGCCAAGGTCACTTCTAAGTCAAAGGTAAAAAAGGAAAGGCGAGTCAACGCCAGCAAGCTCATGTTCAAACCCAAAGCAAAGGTTTGGGCATCTACTGTGACTACAAAGCCTTCAAAAGTAGAGGTTTGTCAAGATGGAGGCGCAGTTGCTTTATCCGGCAACATTGTCATTAGCGAGGGAGCAGTTGATGACTTTAAAAATAGGGGTACTATGACGATTTCCTTCGGAAGCGACTTTACACTCGCGGTAGAAGGGGCAAGTTTCACTGGTACAGGTGGGACAGCACTCACTACTAGAATTGTAAACGGAGGGAGTGATATTGAAATAGACTATGACTTCACCGCAGCAGGGCTGGATGCCGAGACCAACACGATTGAGATTACCGGGATTATGGTAACCGCAGCAAATACAGCTACTCCCATGGATTATGATTTAAAGATCACTGGCGGAACAGCAGCTCATTGGGGCTTGACTGGCTCGGAAGATTTGGCCACCATCAATGTACCTACTCCTCCTGATACACCAGGAGCAATCATAGGAGGGAATAATATATTTGCAGGAGAAACTACTGCTTTGTTTGCGCCTGATCCTACCCTAGATGATGAATATGAGTGGGAATTAAGCGACGGTACTTATTTGCAGATTCAAGGAACCTCGAACTTAAACTATGTCACTTTGGGGACCAAGCCTGCCGCGGATAACATTACTACTCCTCAAACGGTAAATGTAAGGGTAAGAAGTAGAAATACC
>CALDJV010000261.1 GCA_937899305.1 uncultured Cytophagaceae bacterium | reverse complement strand
CTACAAATATAACATTTTAATTCATAATTTATTTAAGCCCCAGAGCACTAGTGGAATAGTTACCAATATTACTTTTGATAATAGTGGTAGTAATAATCTATATTCTGATTTGACCAGGGTGATCATTGACCCTCCTACTGGAAATACCACGGCTACTGGAACCTCTACGCTCAAAGTAAGCCGAGGGTTAATTATCAATCCTGGAACCAATTATACTGCAGGGTTTGATATTATTTTTTCAGGTGGTACACCCACTACGGTTGCTGCTGCTAAAGCGACATTGAGTGTAACCTCTATCACGATGACCAACAATGGAGATGGTTATACGGGAGCCCCTGTAGTGACTTTGGGTGCGCCGACACTCACTGGTGGAATTGGAAGTGTATTGACTGCTACGGCCAGTGCAGCTACCATTGGTAGTATTGGAAGTTTCACTGTTACTAGTGGAGGAAGCGGATACACAGGTACTCCTTTTGTCATTATAAAAGATGCTACTGGTAGGGGAGCAGAAGGCCAGGCGTTATTGTCACCCACCACAATTAATAATATTTTGGTGTTGGATGGTGGAAAAAATTATACCTCGGTACCAACAGTAACCATTACCGGAGGAGGCGGAGCCGGAGCAACTGCTACCGCAGCCATTTCCAGTGGTGAGGTAACCAATATTGTATTAGGAGCAGGGGGAGTAAACTATGGTAGCCCTGTTATTACAATTGATGCTCCAGGTGGAGGTGGTGCCACAGCCACAGCCGAAGCAGTGGTCATTAGTGGAAAGATTGTGAGTATAGGGATTGTAAACTTTGGCTCGGGTTATACCACAGTGCCTAATGTAACTATTACCGACATGACTGGCTCGGGCGCTACAGCTAAGGCACAAATTGGTGGACGAGTAACTGCGGTAACCCTTACTGCAGCAGGTTCGGGCTTTACCGGAACACCTGAAGTGGTATTTTCGGGCGGAGGTACCGATGCGATCAATGCAGTGGCCGCCGCTTATTTGAGCCCTACCACCATCAATCAAATTGTGCCAACAGTAGGTCAAATTTACCCAGTGGCTTCTTTCAGTGATGCCATCTTTACCAATGCTACTGAGGATGGAAGTACCTTTATTACGTTCCCTAAGGAGTACAGCGCTTATCGTAATGGTACCAACATTTATAGTACTAGTGATGCTTTGCCTGGTAATGTAACCCACGATTATGTGGCAAATCCAGCCATTGATACGATTTACAATGCAGTATTCCCTAGTAATCCAGATCCCATTCTGGCTTTTGCTACTCCGCCAAGTAATGTAAAACGTACTGGTGCAGTGACCGATAATAACCCGTTGAATAGAATCGTATTCAAAGATGCGATTGGAACTTTCTCTGGGGAAGACTTTGATAGTGAAACCAATGTAAATGATAATACTGATAATTCAACTGGATTGAATCCATTTGGGATCAAGACTGATAGTATGATTTTGTGGCGAGAGCCCAATGTAGTGCGTTGGGACGGAGGATTGACTGGAGCAGGTACTGCTTGGAATGATCCTACCAACTGGCGACCTGACAAGGTACCTGGACCAGGTGATTTTGTGATCATTGATCACCGCTTGTTGTTCTTGCAATGGAATCTGCTTAAGGGACCACCAGATGTAATTTCACCTTCTACTTTTGTGGTTGAAATGAACCTGAGCCCAAACACCAACCCCATTACCTGTAGAAGTTTAACCATTGAAACGTTGTTGCCTGAACCAAACGATGGTTCAGCCCGAAGAAAGATTCATTTGAAGGTAGAAAAGCCTTTGACAATTCTTGAAAACTTGACGATTTCTAAGGATGCAGAGGTAGAAGTAGTAGAGAACGATGCTACGATTAGTGTCGGTGGAAGCTGGAGTAATGAAGGAACTTTTAAATCTAAATTGGGTACTGTAAGGTTCAATCAGCCATTTACTCGGGTAATCAAAGCGGTATCTTCTTCGGTGGCTTTTGACCCAACTACTGAGGTAGGAGTAGATGATAATAAATTCAATGCTTTTTATAATTTGATTATAGAAGATGGTACTACCGAGTTGAACTCTTACATACGGGTAAAAAAGGACTTGAAGATCCAAAATACCAATACCAATACCAAGTTAGGTACTTCTAATAACCCGATTGAATTGTGGGGTAACTGGACCAATGAGGGGGATTTTGAACCAGATAATGGAACGGTTTACTTTGGTGCAAACTTACCACAATCAATAGGAAAAGGTTTCCGTACTGAGGCGACTGCTACTGCGGTGTTGGCAGGAGATGAAGTAGATATGATCAATGTGGGTGATCCAGGTGATAAATATGCACAAATTCCGATTGTGAAGATTGAAGGAGGGGGAGGCACTGGTGCCACTGCTACAGCCAGTATAGACAGTGACGGCCGAGTAACTGGAATTGCTATTACCAATCGAGGGACGGGGTATACGTCTGTTCCTATGGTGAGGTTGGTAAGCCCTGAAACAGAAGAGTTTTTTAACTTGACCGTAAATAAGAATAATGATCATGTAACTACTAAAAACAGAGTAGAAGTATTGGATGCTGGAACGCTTAACCTGGTAAACCAAAAGTTGATTTCTAGTGAAGATGCAGAAGTAATATTAGGCCTGAATGCCAACTGGACCAGAACCAACGGTTTTGTAGATGGGCCAGTCGGTAGGGTATACAATTCAGCTTCTACTTTTGTAACCAGATCGTTTCCAGTAGGAAAAGATGATGTATATCCTGGTGACAATAGTGGCGTAACCCTTGGGATTCAGCTCAACGCTACCCCAGATGCACCCACTACTTCGGCGATGTACATTGTAGAGCAGTTTGAAAGTGCAGCAGTAGACGGAAGAACCTTTCCACCGGTGCCAGCTGATAATGTAAATTACTTGTCAAGAAGTCGTCATTGGAAAGTTCGTTTAGGGCGTTACCCACGCATTACCTCAGATTTCCCAACCAATACTGGAAGCGAAGTATTTTTTACTAGTGGTCGAATTGGCTTGCCTTTTAGCGGATCCAATGAAAGAGCTGATACGGACATTGCGGCTTTCCAAGCAGCCAATCCTGGCCTTCCACTGGGTACTTTGGTAACTGATATTGCATTGGCTGAACTAGAAGAGCTGAGAATCTTGCAAGATCCAGGAGCTGATCGAAGGGGAATGTTAGCTGAAACGCCTGCCTTGGCAACGGCTGGAATGGCCTGGAATAACATTGGCGGAGGAGTAGATGACATCACCAACTTTAGTATTGGTTCAGCGACTTTGGTATCTAATATCTTTACGACATTGGGGACTGGAACTTTTACCTTGGCGTGGCATTACACCTCTTTGCCAGTAGACTTGCTTTCATTTGATGCCAAATTGGTGGGTAAGAAAGTGAAGTTAGATTGGGTAACCAGTAACGAAAGAGAGGTCAAACATTACGAAGTTGAGCGAAGTACTGATGGGCGTAACTTTAAGAAAATAGGAGTTGTACTGGCGGTAGGAGACGAAAGCAAAAGCCATCGTTACGATTTTATGGATCCATCACCTGAGGAGGGGATCAACTATTATCGTATCCGTCAAGTAGAGAATACCGGAAGTGAGCGACGTTCTCGAACCCTAGAGGTAAAAGTAGCCGTTGCTCGAAGCCTTGAAGTATTTCCGAATCCGGTTCGTAAGTTCAAAGATATCCAGGTCTTGGTTCCAGCCCAATCGGGTGATCAGGTAGATATCAGTATTTTGGATGTAAAAGGGAACCAAGTGTATGCCCAGACTTATAAAAACTTCAATGGAGCTCCGATCACTTTCCAAGATTTGAATTTACCGAAGGGTGTTTATATCATCAAGGCTACCATCAATTTGGGAGCGGGTGGGGTTGAACAAAAAAGAATAATTATTCAATAAATAAGGAATTAATAACTGTTGATATAAAATAAAACCCTCATCATATTATATGATGGGGGTTTTTTGCTTAGTAACGCTTTCAAAATAAGTGTCCGATTTATGATCAATGAAATCACGAAGGGCGCTTCAAGAGCTTGAATCCAACGTCTCTTCCCAAACCCTGCATAATGGCCAAATTGATCCAGGAAAGGGCAAATTGCTCCAATAACACTACCTTATCGGACCTGCCAAAGTCATAGCAATTTTCGAAACCTGCATCCAAGGCAAGTTGGTGGGCGGTTGTTTTAGCGAAGTCACTATCTCCTGCCATAAACATATCCAGTGTTGCTTGACCATAATCAGGATTTTGCATGTTTTCAAATCCCGTAGTATTGAATGATTTTACCACCGCGGCATTGGTCAAGGCTTCAAATGCATGAAAGGCAGTAGCATAACCCAATGGCTTGGTACGGACTGCGTTGGTAGCATCAATGATGACTTTTTGGGTGACATCCCCAAAAGTATCCACCAGATCGAGGGCAATCTGGGGAGGAGTTGCTACCAAAATGACATCAGCTGCCTGAACAGCTTGAGCAATTGAATGCACTTCGGTATTGGGGTTATTCAATAAATGTTTTCCTTTAAATTGGGTAGTATCTTTGACTCCCAAAAAGAGATGATGTCCTGCTTTGGCCCATTGAGTAGCCAGCGCCCCTCCAACATTTCCAGTACCTATAATGGCTATTTTCATATACAGATTTAGTTTTATAATGATCGTAAATGCAATCTAATACCAAAAGTTAAGATGTGATCTTCTTGTTTGGTGCCCACAATTACCACTTGTTCGTAGGTATGTAAGTAATTTATTCTAAAATCAAGAAATTTCCACAATGGGATATCCAGCCCCATATCAATCTGCCAACGATGGTTATCGCTGAGTTCAAGCGAAGGTTGATAGTAACCTTCGTAATGAAGACGCATCACTTTGCCTAATTGGTGTTGTCCAAATATCCAGGCGGTAGCTCGCCAAGTAGTAATGATGGATTTGCCATCAAAGCGATGGTCGGAAAACCGATTTGACGTAAACCTGGTGGATTCATATGCTCCCGAAATAGCCAGCTTCAATACCTGTTTTTTTCTTCGCAAGATTTGCCAAGTAAGGCCACCGCCCCAAAAGTGTCTTAGGGCAACTTGACGCCGGAAGTTGGTAGCTAGAAACCCCAGGCCAAAGGGGTAAATTTTTTGTTGAGGTTGGTAATACACAAAATTTCGACTGAAAAAGTCTTCATCTGCTCTACGTTTGAAGAAGGCCTGATATAGATAAGTATTTTGAGTTTTGAATACCAGCTTGTTGAACGGTCTAAAGCTCGTTGCTGCTTTGTTTCGGAATATCAATACCTCGGCATTGCCCTCTTGCCAGGCGCCGGTAAACGACAAATTGGCTTGAAATCGAGCGCTATCACTTTCATTGATCTGGGCTTGTAGACCAATAGAAAATAACAGGCAGCAGATGGTGATGGTCATTTTAAAATAAATAACCATCGACAGGGGCGAGTTTATGAGGGAGGTGAGTTTCATCTAACGTTTCTTTGAGGTCTCTCTCGATGGTGTTACAAAGTGCGGTAAGTGGGATATCCTGAATGCGGTTCTCAAATGGATCTTCATTGACAGCCCCAGTTCGTTCTATTGCTGAAAATACAAAGGTAATGATCACCGTAATAGGAATGAGCGCCCAGGTAATTCCCATCGTAGCAAGCGTTGCAATGAGCCCAAAAGGAAAAAACAGGATAAAAACATATAAAAAGACTCGAGTGAAAAAATGATACTGCCTGGGCATAGGAGTATTTTTGATGCGTTCACAAGCACCTTGGTAATTTGCCAACGCAGCGAGTTGCCCTTCCATCTGAAAACTGTCGAAGCCACCAAGAGTACCGTTGGACATTGCTTGATAAATTTGCTGCCCCATCATTTTTTGTAAGTAATTGGGCTTGTTTTGTCGGTGTTGGATTGCCTCAAATTCCTGATCTGATAAAAAGGGTTTGAGTACTTCCCAAGTGTCTTGTTGGCGTAAGTGTAAACGCAATGCATGGACCCAGGCAATTTGTTTATTAATGAGGGACTGCTTGAATGCTTCACTGCGTTCTTTTTGGTAATTTTCCTGATGTTGATGACTGTCTGTGAAAGTGAAAACCAGCCGAGCGAAAATACGACTGGAATTGACAATATTGCCCCAAACCTGGCGAGCTTCCCACCAACGTCCATAAGAAGCACTATTGCGAAAGCCTAAAAAAATGGCTAAAGCAGTGCCCAATACACCTACAATGGTAAAAGGCAAGGCCAGTTGTTTGAGGGCAAACCACTCGTAGGCAATACACACGATGGCCGATAATAAACTGCCAAACAAAATGGTTTGCCAGATATA
>CALDJV010000260.1 GCA_937899305.1 uncultured Cytophagaceae bacterium | reverse complement strand
TTCTAACACTACTTTGTTTATATGGAAACATCGTTTTTAAATTATTATAAAATGATCCTGGCCAAGGTAAGCTTTGATCAGGCTTTGTTCAATAAGGAGTACAAAAAGGCGTTGAAATTGCTTAAAAAGCACGAGATAGAAAAATTTCATCAGTGGCTAGAATCTACTGGTTACATCCACAAACTACACTATGGATAAAACCTTCTGTGTTCTGGTGTGACTTGCAGTATGAGCATCTCCAGAATGCACCCTCATAAGTCAATGACCATCCAATTTATACCGTGACACTACTAGACATTTTGGCTAAAGTTAGCAGTGAAGATACTGTCGACCGCTTCATTTGGTCTCCTTATCAGTAAGACCAAATGAGAGGAGGTAGTCGATAATCACGAAAACCTGACATACAATTACGCCCAATTCGGTGGTCTTACAGAAGGGAGACCACCGAAAACGGTACGTTAATCAACATTTTTCCACTCACTTAATGGCATTGGGCTGTGGGAACGCCATAGCCGTCAAGCTAACCACAATGAAGCCGAATTTTCTCCCACATTCATTACTCCCCGCCTCGGTTCGGTGTCTCCACGAACCGATGAGGTCCCCCAAATCAGGCATCGATCAGCCTGTGGGGACACAGTCTGAGGCGACAATGGTAACAATCAAGATAAAAACTTTAACCTGACGGCTATGGTGGGGACACAGTCTGAGACGGCTATGATATCTCCACAAACGAAAAATGTCTAGGAGTATGATAAGTATATAACCATTTAACAATCAAATATAACTAATAATGAATGGTGATTTTTGCGTGATTGAGCCTCAAATTCCCTCTTTTTCTCTCAATAATGCCCACAAATTGCTTCCCATAAGGAGGAAGTTTGATCAGGTCTTGCCGAATGCGACTGATGCGGGTATTGAGGTTATATTGGTCTATTTCTCGGAATTCTTCTTTAGAAAGTATTTGGGTAAGATGTTCTACCCTCATCCAACCTTGGTCTTTGAGCTGTAGTCCGGCTTGTATGTCTTGCTGACGCTGCTGGGCCAATATAAACAATACTTGGTTGTAGGTTTTATTACCCAAATCCATCACTTGCTCCCCTACCAATATTTTCACATTGATCTTTTCCCGATCAGCGCTCAAAGTAAACCTAAAGCCCGCCTTGTTCTTGATCTCCTGGTAATCTATCGTGTCTTCAGCCCGTTCGTTTTCTATAAATACCCATTTTTCTCTCTGTAAGTCAAACGTTTGTTTATCAGCCAAGGCATAGGTATTCCCCGCCTGCTCGAGCACCCACCCAGTATCGGTATATAATAATTCTAAAGCGGGCGTTGCTTCATTGGGCAATGCGTAGTAGGTATTCGTTAATATTAGTTTTTGACCAGAATGCAATGATTGTAAATAATGAGAGGGTGGCGCCAGGTTTATTACTTGCCATTCGGTGGCATTGGCTCTCCCAAACTTAATCGTATCTCCCTGACTAAGCGAACGGGTGCTATTGTTCATAAATCGGTCATTGACCAAAGTGCCATTACGGCTACGATCGGTGATGAACCATTGCTGATCTTGCCAATATATTTTGGCGTGATCGGTGGATACATCGGCGGCCTGAATTTGAGTATTGTTGGTTTTGCCTCGACCAAAGGTATGCAAATAGTGCAGATACACCTGCTCTTTAGTTGAACGATTCATAATGGTTGCCATACTTTCCTTATCTTTAAAGTTTTTCGGGCTCTAAAAATAAGCGTTGACTTAGAAAAGGCAAAGTTTGAGTAGCAAAAACCGTCTAGACGGCGTTTTGATCTCATTTATCCCCCCTCTTCATTCAGATAAGCCTTGGGGGTAAACATTTCTATGAGGTTTCCGGCACTACGCGTTTGTTCGTTGTATGGAATAAGTTTGATTTGGCCTTCGCTTTCCTGATAAGGTGACTGTAAACATTTTAAAGCAAAATATTTTTCCTGGTCCATTTCTACAATACCATCTAGTAATACCCGATGTACATCATTCATAAACACTGGTCCTTGTACGGTGTGAGTCAAGCCAGTAGTTTGTTGTTGAGCCGACTGAAAAATACGCAGCGCCTTGGCCAAAGGAACCCTAAAACCGGCTTCATAATTATGTCCGGACTCCATAAACATATAAGCCGGAATCAACCCTTGTGCAATTTGACGATTCCATAGTTTCACCCAGGTTTGGGGGTTATCATTGATTCCGGCCACCAATGGACCTTGACAACGTATGATGGCTCCTGTATTTTGAATCCGTTGAATGGCTCGTCTTACCACATCATTTTCCAGCTCTCTTGGGTGGGTAAAATGAGCAGTAAGGCTTAAGTGTTTGCCTGTAGTTACAATACTCTCGAATAATTTTAGAAGCTGGTCGGCATCGGCATCATCAGTAAAACGATGAGGCCACCAACCCAATGATTTTGAACTAATTTGAACTACTTTGATAGTATCAATCGCCAATATTGGATCAATGAATTGTTGTAGTTTTTCGGCCGATAACACCAAAGGGTCAGCCCCAGTAAATAAAACATTGGTAATCTGAGGATTCGCTTTTAAATAAGGAACTGGGGTATTGGGTGTTGCATAACTGTAGGTTTTATCTGATCGTAAAGTACTGCTCACAAATTGTTTCCACCGATAACAGTAAGCACAATAGGCATGACATGTCTTTACCATCGGATCGGGAAATAAAAATAACAAGTTGGGAAAAGCCTGATAGGTTCCTTTGACCAAAGCTCCCTGAAAGCGTGGAATGCGCTGGGTATCAATGGCCACCGAGGCTGGCTTGTGCGCTCTAATCGCGTGAGCAAAATTTGTGTTATTCCGTTGATAAGCATCCAGCAGAAGCTGGTAATTGTGAGGCGATAACATTTGAGGAGAAGGAAAATTCAAACGATAAATGGGGTCATCAGGCACCTTGTCCCAGTCTATCAGGTTTTCCAATACATAGGCATTGGTTTTGAAATGAAATACTTCGGTCAGTATGTCAAACGCCATTTGCTCGCTTTGGGGTAGTTGGCGGTAATAAGATGTCTTTTTAAAAGTTTTTGCAGAATAGAAATCCATATCAAATAATTCGGTTTTATCAAATATACAATGCTTGATGGTGGAGGCTTGCTTCCATATTTGCTTCCTGGAGCCACCCTAATTTTACTGGGACTTCATATAATCGTGGGGTACCCAATTGAGGCCACATATGACACAACCCTGGAACCACCACTTTCACTGTCGAGAGGGGCAAGTCGGGACGGCTATAATCCAATACCAAGGTTTCTAAACCTTGTTCCCTGGCTTTTTGTACACAATGTAAAATATCTTCTTTCAGATTTTGAGAGATTGGTTTAACGAAAGTCTCCCCTCCTTTATGAAAGCCATTTGGCTGAAGGAAGGCCTCGGGTTGAATGGCATCAAAGTCAAACATTTTCTGGTTTTGGTCCCGAATGGGCAGGAGTTGACAGAGCTCGGCAAGGGCCCGTTGGCAAGCAATTACCGGATGAAAATGACACCCAAAACCCAGGCAAAACTTGCCAGTTTGCGGGTTTTGCGCAATGCCTGCCATCACTGGAATGCCAAAATCAGTTGTAATGTCTAATACCCAATAATTCCAATTGGTCAAAGCTTGTTGGAACTTTTGTTGATTGGTCAGCGACAATGCGTCTAAATCTACCGCAGGACGTTTTATTTTATTGTACCACCATAGGGCAATGGCGTCTCGCTCTACCAATTCAAAAAAACCTTGCAAAATGGCTTCTTCCAGATTGTTACCCGCTGCACAGCCATTAGAATTCCAGCGGATGTATTGGTGGTCAGCCTCAAAAGGAGCTTGGGCAAAACTATAGTTGAATGGAATCCATACTTTCTCCTGAGCAGTAAGCGACCAAGCAGGTACCCAAGTCAATGGAATAGTGGGGTCGTACTGCTGGACCGCATATCTATATTCTGGATCGGTTGGAACAAGTTGAGCAAAGGATTTATATTGAGTATCACTAAAATTTACCAATGTATTAGGCAAATAATACCTGGCGTCTAAATCATCCGGTTTGCTTTTTATCCAATATTCATCTCCCTGAAAATGAGCCGCATAACGTTCCAAAGCTTCTCCAAGGGCACTGGCCTGTGATTGCAAACGATCTATTCCTTTGCCCAAGGTGGGTTGTACAAAAGCATTTGGATGAATGCTTTGATAGACCGCTGGTGTTTTAAAAAATGCGGCCTGATGAATGGTAATGGCAGTTTCAGTGGCTTTGGTAAAGCGTTGAATATGGGTAATGCATCCCGTCAAAGGGCTAATCAAAGCTTGTAATGTTTGAACCGTAGTTGGTGCGTCTACCATACGGCTCCCTCCATCATTATCCAATGAAGTCAACCCATCATCTAAGCTGATTGGCTGGGTCATTTGTTGAGTCATCAAATCAGGGTTGCCACAAGTTGCACATTGAGAACGGTGACGAATGCCATGAGCTACCGACGTAAACTCAACCGGGTCTACTTCAAACAACGTGTGAGGACAATCAATGACTTGTTGAATGACCTTGGCTACATTGGGAGCATCAGGCAAAACACCGAGATCAAAAACTGGTAATGGCAAATAAGTTGCCTCCTTTTTGGCCTGTAGCCACTTCCTTACCGGTTGGTTGTTGAGCAATTGACTGGCCATACACTGCCAGCAGGGAGCGCCTTGCACTTTGGGAAAATAAGGCCCCACAAAATACCGTTTCCCAGTGAGCTTAAGTAGCAATAATGGCTGTTCGGTTTGGTTGATTTGGGCCAAATGAGGATGCAGGTAGTCATCTGTAATTACCAATACACAACCTTTGGGTATGGGCAATTTTTTGATAAAATCCAGAGGTAGATCAATGATGGATAAATTATAAACCAATTGGTCATCTAACTGGAGCACAGTAGGCTCTGAGGCCAACGGATATGCCTCGAGATGGTAACCTCCCTCAGAAGAAGTGGTAAGCAACTTCTTTTTTAATAAATTTTGAACAATAGACCCCAAATGAGGATACTGCTCTAGAAAAGAATCCAGGCTCGCCCCACCATCGATGGCTCGAAAGAGGGCAGTATATTGATCACCCTCTAATATGTAATTTTCGTTTTCAGCAATCAGCAACAACGCCGTTTCTGACAGCTCATGGCGCCTGAATCGAGGATGCCAACAAAAAACATTAGTGTCCGTAATGAGCATAATCAGCTGGTTTAGAGGTGTTTTGGTTATAAATCACTGGAGAGTACCTCGGATGGTCAATGATTTTACTCAGTCCATAATCGGGCATACCGCTCAGGATTTTAAAGTTTTCGCTGGCCAAGCCTACCGATAAACCAATCCGTGGTTGGTCGGTCAGGTTAGAACCACTTCCGTGTACCAGATCCCAGTGATGAAAACTCACCCCTCCCTTGGGCAAGCCCACCTCTACCACCTCCCAAGGTTGAGTAGGATTAGACGCCGCCAGTCGTTTTGCTTCGCTGGCCAAATCCTGAAAACCTCCACCTAATGGGGTCGTAAAGGCATCAGTCTGATGAGAATTTTTCACATATTGCAGGCATCCCGACGCTGGACCTACCTCATCAAAGGCAATCCAGGCAATGATGAGATCGCCTTGTAAATAAGGCATGTGTTGGGCGTCACAATGCCAACCTACGTGGCCACCTTGAGCCGATTGAGGTGGCTTGATGTACAATTGGCTCCCCCACACTTTTACTTGGTCAGTTTTCAAAATTTTGGCGGCTACCTCTCCTAACCTCGATTGAGTAAGTAAATCGTAAAAAGCTTGATTGGCCGCGTGGATATGGGTAATTCGCTGGATGCCTGCCGGACTCTCCATCCCCATCATCCCAGTGGGGGCAATCCGGTATCGAACATTCCTTGTTTAATTGCCTCAATTTGGCTTTGTGCAGCATCTATCAAGTCAGGATCAATCACCGGATGATTGATGATCGCAAAACCCTCGGCTTGGAAATTGTCTTCTGGAAAGTAATTCAAAGAATCCATCATTTACTTTTGAATTTTAGCGTGCCTTTGTGGCTTTTTAGATGATTTGTACTGGGTTTCGAATCTTTGCAAAAGTTCAATTGGAGCAGTCGCCAAAGGCACCCACCAGTGGTCTAGTATGATGCCTACCTGGTGCTCAAGACCCCAGTCAATGTCCCAATCGTTGGTCAGTTTGCTCATTGGTTTGGCTACCAATGCGGTGTTGGCTTGCGGTTCGGTGATGATTTTTTGCCCAGGACTAGTACACTGGGGACTAAGTTTATTGTGAGTTAATTTGATGTAATTTGTGGT
>CALDJV010000259.1 GCA_937899305.1 uncultured Cytophagaceae bacterium | reverse complement strand
ACTTGATTACAAGTATTTACCGTTATGGCATGCCTCTTTTTTTTGAAGAACCTCTAGTGTTCTCTCGTATTGGCGTTGGTCAAATGGGGTATATAAAAAGTCAATTATGGTTTGATTACTAATTATTACAGTAGGAGAGAAGGTAATTCATTGTATTATGATGAATCAAGAATTAGCTGTTTTTTCTCTATGTAAAACTACATCAATTACTCAGCTTGGCTCAATCAACACCACTAAATGTCAGTTCTTTTTGTAGAACCTAAACTTCGTTTTATCATAAGTTTATCTTTCTCTGTTTTACTAACTCCTCAACATGTAAGATTATTTGGCTGATTCGTTTTTAATTGAGTGATATTTTGCTGAAATTAAGGTATCACAAAACTTACAACAACACATCATGCGATCTTTTCAGCAACTTAACGCAAGTACAACGAGTCAGGAGCCAATACTACAACAAAAGCCAGCCATTCAGGCCAAGCAAAAACCGATTCAGTCGAAACAAGGTAAAAAGCCCCGACATAAAGCCAAACAGCAGCCCTTACAACGCAATAACAAACGTGTTACAGGTTCAGGAAATCAGCTTGGGGAGTACCAAATCAAGGAAAATGTGAGCCAACTGATGGGAACCGACGTATCGGATGCCAAGGTACATTACAACTCCAGTAAGCCTGCCCAACTGCAAGCCGAAGCCACCGCCCAAGGAACTGAGGTGCATTTGGCTCCCGGTAAGGAACAATACCTGGGCCATGAGCTGACCCACGTAGCCCAGCAAAAACAAGGACGCGTACAAGCGAATGTACAAGCCAACAATGGGGTAGGAATGAATAACGATGCCAAACTGGAAAAAGAAGCCGATGATGTTGGCGCTGAAGCCAGCAAAGGCACCGTAAATTCTTCCAAAGAGGTGTCCAATGGCACTTCGGCTAGTCTGAGTGCCGCTCCGGTACAGCGATATGTCGTGTATGGTAGGGGTGATCAACACAATCATATGTCTGAGGAGGATTACAATACCACCATGATGAATCAGCAAGATGCTAACCCATACAATGATGGGATGAAAGCAAAGTATGACAAGCAGACGGAAAGATTTGACAGTGCATACAAAAAACAAGAAGCAAAAGGTAAAATATCAGATAGAAATAAAAAGCGGAAAGAAGGCTGGCGGCATCCTCAACGTAAAACTTTGTATGTATCTAATGACGGAAAAATGGCGGTGGAAAACGTAGAAAAGGTTGATCCTAATATAGGTACTAGGTCGTTTTCTGTTCAAGC
This sequence comes from uncultured Cytophagaceae bacterium, assembly GCA_937899305.1. GTDB lineage: Bacteria > Bacteroidota > Bacteroidia > Cytophagales > Microscillaceae > Microscilla. The sequence continues at coordinate 950 of CALDJV010000259.1, read as the reverse complement.
GTGGGCTGATCAAAGCTTAGTAGATCAGGCCAATCAGGTCTTGGCTAGTAAAGAGTCTTATGTGAAATTAGTAACAGAACCTAATGATTTGGTAGTAGGAAGTGTACCTAATACTGGTGGCCCCAATCCAAGCAAGGGAAGCTTCAAAAAAATTAAAGCTGTAAATGCCAAGACCAATCAGGATATGACCAAATCCGAAAATACTGAGGCAAAGGCGTATGGAATATACAATGCAGAAACTGCTAGAATAAAGGATAATACTGACCTTGCTACCCTTAAATTTCGGGATTGTGGAAAGGCGAATCGCTTGATCCTGGGATGTATCCAAGAGGACAAACGATTGATTGCTCGGGTATATAAGAGTAAAGATGGAAACATTACTCTTGATACTGTAGATCCTACTCAAACGATTCAAAACTATATCAAAAAGGTGATGGAGGCAGAGTTTCCTACAGAGTCTTATAGTAGTCCTAAGAATGCTTATGAGGCTTATAACAGACTAAATGATACTGAGAGGTCAAGAGTAGATGAAGAATATGGGCTTAATGTATACGCAAGACCAACTCTAGGGCAAGGTGTAACTGCAGTAGATACTAATCGCCACGAGAAAAAGATGGAGGCTGAAGCAAACGGTACTGAATTGAGCGATGCGGGTTTCAATTATCATTTTGCTACGAATATTATGCAAAGTGATGATAAGGGAGACTACATGGCATTGGAAGGCTTGGCTAATCATGAGATTTGGTATTTTTCTATGTATGGTACTCAGAAGGGACAATCTTTTCACGAGCAACAAATAGGTACTGTAGGGGATCCACAGGTGAGCGCCATTGTAGATAAAAAGTAATCATGCGAATTCTTTTATTACGATTATTAATGGTTGGAGGCTTACTTCTAACCTTCTCTTTTATGAGTTTTTCTCAAGACAACTTACCCTTATGTACCTCTTT
>CALDJV010000258.1 GCA_937899305.1 uncultured Cytophagaceae bacterium | reverse complement strand
CATCGCGGCCACCATCATCCGTTGGTTGGTGATGTCTTCGTATGTCATTCCCTCTGCTTCTATGGAAGGGACGCAAATGACCGGAGATTATCTCTTTGTAAGCAAGCTACACTATGGCACCCGTACTCCTCAAACCCCATTGAGGCTTCCTTTGACTGATAATCAGATTTGGGGAACCAACCTTCCTTCTTACCTGAGTTGGCTTCAGTTGCCGGCTTATCGTTTACCAGGAATCAGTAAAATCAAGCGCAATGATGTGGTCGTTTTTAATTGGCCTGCCGACTCCATTCCAAGGCCTACCGATATGAAAACCAACTATATCAAGCGGTGCTTGGCCATTGCGGGAGATACTTTTCTTATAAAAAACACCGAGGTATTTATAAATGGCAAAAAGGCCTCCCCTCCTCCTCAGATGTACTTTTTGTATCAGCTTGTTACTACCCATCAAATCTCTCCACGGGTGTTTCGTCAATATGATATTTATTTTGGAGGCGAGAACAGCAATTTTGCCACCCTCAATGCGCAACATCAACCCGTTTACTACTTGCATACCACTCCCCAAAACATTCAAAAGCTCCAACAACAACTGGGACCTATGCTCGTGATGGCCAAAATGCTTTCTCGTAAGGCAAATGAGGGCTCTCAAGAAATCTACCCCAAAAGCTACTGGAACAAACTTGGTCAACAACAAGGCAAACCCTTTGCTCCGGTTCATATTGCTTGGAATCAGGATTATTTTGGCACTTTGATCGTTCCTAAACAAGGCATGACCGTTCCCATGACCAAAGAAAACATCATGGTCTATGGGCCCATCATCAAAGAATACGAGTACCATTCTGAAGTCGTCATTGCGCAGGATTTTAGCCAAGTTTCGGTGGGGGGCACACCCATCAAAACCTACACTTTCCGACAAAATTATTATTTTATGGTGGGCGATAGTCGTCATAATTCCATCGATTCCCGCTACTGGGGTTTTGTGCCCGAAGATCACATTGTAGGCAAAGCTTGGTTTACCTGGTTGTCGCTCGATCCAAACCGAGGTCTTTTTCAAGGAAAGATTCGTTGGGACCGTATGTTCAACGGTATTTGGTAAAATTATTCGGATTTTTTGCCTGGCTACTTGCAAATACCTAAGTTTTTGATGTATTTTTGCTTTATGTATTCAAAAGAATTACTCAAAGGCACGCTCAAAACGATCATTCTCAAACTATTAGCTGAAAATGGTAAAATGTATGGCTACGAGATTACTCAGAAGGTAAAAATGATGTCCAGTGATAAAATTGTGATTACTGAAGGGGCTTTGTATCCTAGTTTGCACAAATTGGAAGCAGAGGGATTGCTCCAAACCGAAACCATCAACATTGGTAAACGGGTGCGTAAATACTATACGCTCACCCCTCAAGGCACTTCCACTGTCAAAAACAAACTGGAAGAATTTGCCGATTTTGTGGAAACAATGCAAACATTACTTTCTCTAAAAACTGCTACCTCATAATCATGTATTATTTATCAGAAGAAAAAGTTGATTGGATACTAAAAGACCTTCGTAGTCAAGGGCTTACCCATCGGCCACTGGAGGGCGAACTGTTAGATCATATTTGTTGTGCCATTGAGGAAACCATGTGGGACCATGATGCTTCATTTGAACAAGCTTACCAACAAACCTTGGTTTCTTTTGGTGAAGAAGGGATTTTGAAAGTACAAAAAGACACCCAAAAATTGATCACAAGTCGTTCACTCTCCCAACGGATTACCCGATTGAGCACGTTGATTGCGGCTTGTCTCATTTTGTTTATTGGAGTGGTAGTACAAGCTCAGGAAAACCCTGACTCACACCCTTTGAACCGAGAGCTTCCGGTAGCTTCAGAGTTTAGCCAACGTACCCACCCTTTTACCCGACAAAATCGTTTTTATCGTGGTATAGACATTAGAGTTCCAGTAGGCACCAAGGTATTTGCTACTGCCCAAGGTACCGTTACTCATGCTGCATTTGATATCAAAAAAGGGTATTACATTGTAATCAAACACAGTGATATTTACAGTACCACTTACACCCACTTGTCTAAACTGATGGTAAAATCAGGAGACAAGGTAAAAAAACGCGAGCAAATTGCGCTTAGTGGCAATACTGGATATTCTACCGCTCCTCATTTACACTATGAGGTACACAAAAACGGACAGGTGGTAGACCCCAAAAAATACTTTGGCAAATAGACTCAAAAAAGTCGGTCCGAATATCAATCCCGTTTAAAAACCATTACCTTTGCAGGCCAATTTCTTAAAGAGACTCAGATAAAAAAGACATAGATATGCGATTAAAATTTTGGAAAAAGAAGGACAAAGAAAAGAAAAAGAAGAGCAAACTCAGAGAATGGGTAGACTCCATCGTTTTCGCAGTCATAGCAGCTACCATCATCCGCTGGTTGATTATGTCAGCTTACACCATTCCTACCCCCTCGATGGAAGGTACCCAGTTGGTAGGTGATTTCTTGTTTGTAAGCAAGCTACACTACGGGGCTCGTACACCCAAAACCATCCTTCATATGCCCCTTACCGATAACAAGATCTGGGGGACCAATATTCCTTCTTACCTGAGTTGGATCAAGTTACCGATTCGTCGCATACCAGGATTCAGTGATGTCAAAAACAACGATGTGGTGGTATTTAACTGGCCTGCCGATACGGCCGGACATCCCGTTGACATGAAGGTCAACTACATCAAGCGCTGCATTGGTATTGCCGGAGATAAATTAGAGGTAAAAAATGCGCAGGTATACATCAATGGTAAACCCGCCAAAGACCCAAAAAAGTTACATTTTCGGTATACCCTTAAAACCAAAACCCCACTCAGTAAAAAGTTTTTTGCTAAATACGGAATCTATCCCAATATCGGTCTCATCAGTGCTTACAACTCATACCGAGAATTTGTCCTTGATGCTACTCCTCAAACCATGGAGGACATAAAAAAGAAATTAGGCGACTTGGTATTGGTGGCAAAAAAGCATGTTAATAAAAAGGGAGAGGCATCATTTGATATGTATCCGAATAAGTTTTGGTATGATAAAAACAAGAAGAGTAGGAAAAAGTACAAGATCGAGACGCTTCCTTGGAACCAAGACTATTTTGGTCCTTTGACCATTCCTAAAGAGGGAATGAAAATACAAATGACTAAAGACAACATCATCAAGTATGCGCCAGTCATCATGAAGTATGAGTACCACGATAAGGTGGAAGTAGCACCTGACTTCAGTAAAATAAGCATCGATGGCAAAGAAATCAAGGAATATACTTTTGTTCAAGATTATTATTTTATGATGGGTGACAACCGTCACAACTCACAAGATTCTCGCTACTGGGGCTTTGTTCCTCGCGATCACGTAGTGGGCAAAGCTTGGTTTACTTGGCTATCGCTTGACCCTACCAAAGGTTTGTTCAGTGGAAAGATTCGTTGGGGAAGAATGTTTAGAGGAATCAACTAACCCCAAACCTTGTATTGAAAATTTTAGAAGGCCTGATGATCTGTTCATCGGGCTTTTTTTATGTTTGATTATTCTGCCTTCGGCTTATTGTTTTATTGCTATATTGTTCCGCTTCGCTCATTGTTAAATGGCTAAATGGTTGTGCAAGGCGACGTATTGATTATTGATGTTTAATTGTTGATTAACCGAGCCTTGGCGAGCTGAGCTAATTGTTCCGCTTCGCGCTACTATGGACTATGGACCATCGACCAATGCTGTTTAGCGCAAGCGCAGAGCTCCCTTTGGTCGGTTCCTTAAGATCTTAGGCTTATAGTGGTTATTCACGAATTGATTTTTGTGTCATTCCAAAGTTTTGAAATAAGTTTTTTAAAAAATCACTGATAATCAATAGTTTAATCGAATTAGAGATCACTATTTTCTTGGCTTCAAGACCAGTACGTCCCCTGTCCTTCCGAACCTTGGTGAGGATGAAGTTGGAATGCACGAAATTTCGTCGATACCTACTTCATCCTCTTTTTTACCCTTTTGTTTTAGGCGGAAGGACAGGGCAGGTATCGAATGAAAATGCCACCGCTAAGTAGCTTTGAATAAAATAGGAGTATATTGTACGCGTAAACAAACGCTTTTTATTCACACCCTTATGGAAACAGCATTGGACCGTCGACTGTGGACTAAATAAAACTACGATCTACCAACTAAAAAAAACTAATCAGAAATCAAACGATTGCGCATTTTGTAAACCCTTATCCAAACCACGATGCTCAATAAGGTAGAGATGCTCCCAATGATAAACCACCAGTAGTCTTCGGTAGGTGCGCCCAAGCCGCTGGCTCGATAAATGGCTTTGAGTACGTTGAAAAAGCCCAAGTTAAGGGTTACCCATACCACAATTCCCATTAAGACATTATTGCTTTTTTTGTTTAGCCCTTCTTGGTGCATCAAGCGAGGATCATTGATGACAAATACTAAAAATATACTGATAAAGGGCAATACCAGACCGTTGAGTGCTTGCGCTAAAATAATGGCTGGAACTGGTTTGACGTCGGATAAGCCGAAACTCAACCCTACCAAGAGTACAAATGCCCATACCACCCGAAAATTACGACCAGACCGTTTCCACTTTTCGGGGTTTTTATCCCCAAACAGGCTTTGAGCAGTAATGGCCGAGGCCAACGGAGCGGTAATGGCGGATGAAAATCCAGCCGCAAACATTCCAAAACCAAACAAATAGACTGCCCAACCTCCCAGCTGACTCGTGAGCGCTTTGGCCAACGCTCCAAACGAAAAATCACCCTCTATGGCCGTCCCCACGATGAGCACCGCCATAGAAATAATGCCTCCCAGAAAAATAGCCACTGCCAACCCCAATCGCATTTCTCGCAACTGATGGGTTTTGTCGGATACACCAGATCCCAGAAACAAGTTATAGGGCACTACTGTGGTACCAATCAGGCCCAAGATTAACAAATCTGCGCCGTTTTCATAGGGCAGGTTCGGAATCACGAGGCCATTCAAAAACTCCTGACTAGACAGGTCTTGAGCAACAAAAATGGCAGTAGTAAAGAAAACCACGCCCATAAAGACAACCAAAAACCCCATTAAACGGGCTACAATCCGCAAAGAAGGAATACTGAGCACCAATACCACCACTAAACCAATGATGACTACCAACACTTTGGTAGATACATCAAAAACCAGCTGAATGCCTACCAATGCTCCCAAAATATTGCCCGTTTGATACGCGGCCGAACCAAATATAATGGCTCCAACTACCAAAATAAGTATCAACCAACGAG
>CALDJV010000257.1 GCA_937899305.1 uncultured Cytophagaceae bacterium | reverse complement strand
ATGTATTTCGCACTATTTTTACTGCTGTTGATAGCGGTTCCTTTGGGGATAGTTTTTTACCTCTACCGCCTTATTCAAACCCTTCCCGCAAATCACCCCATTGCTTTTTTGGAAGAACTTGAGGCAGGTGATCATCGCAAAATCATTGTTTGCGCGGGCGATGGCCTCACTCAAGGCACCATGGGAGTGGGTTATGTAGGTTTGTTGGAAGATAACATAGATCAACGACAATACCACGTTGTCAATGCGGGAGTAAATGGTGATTTATCGCATCACTTGTTACAACGCTTGGATGAAATTATTGCTTGTAACCCCAATTTTGTAGTAATCCTCATTGGCACCAATGATGTCAATGCCATTTTGGATAATCAAAACCTGATTGCTTATAAACGGCTCAAAAAGGTCAAAGAAAAACCATTCATTGATCAGTTCCGAAAAAACTTAAACGAGGTGATCATTGCTTTGAAAACCCGTACCCGGGCCAGGGTCGCGGTGATGTCTATTCCTTTGATTGGAGAAAAACTCAATGACAAAGCCAACATCCAAACCCAGGCTTACAATGATGTAATCAAACAATTGGCCGATGTCAACCGGGTCACTTATCTACCATTGCAAGAAAAGCAACGTTCCTTTTTGACCAAGACCAACTTTACTCCTAAACTTAATTACAAAGCTACCAATCGGCTCATCGCCATCACCATGTTTCGTCGATACATATTAGGGCAGAGCTTTGATAAAATATCCGCCTTAAACGGCTTCTTGATGACTCCTAATTACCTGCATCTCAATACTTTTGGGGCCAACATGGTCGCGGGATTGGTGAAGGATTTTGTGGAGGGGAAAGTAAGGTGATTTTTCACCCTCCATCGTTGATTTTTGATTTGTCTATTCAATTAATTACTTACGTATTGGCAATAAAAACCCTTCATCAGGCATTGGCAAACTCCCCAATTCGAATTACCTTTGCCCCATGAAACCAAACAATACCCATACGCAAATTCTCATCTTCGATTTTGGGTCACAATATACCCAATTGATTGCTCGCCGGGTACGCGAGTTGAACATCTATTGCGAAATTATACCATTCAATAGTGATATTTTAAACGACGCTGCTCAGTTTGAGCAAGTCAAAGGGATTATTCTTTCGGGAAGCCCTTGTTCAGTCCTCGATGAGGAGGCTCCTCAATTTCCTTTAGCTCAATTCCAAGGAAAAATCCCAGTGTTGGGAGTTTGTTATGGGGCCCAATTGATGGCACACCAGGCAGGTGGTAAAGTACAACCCTCAGCTACCCGTGAGTATGGTCGAGCCAACTTACATTTCATAGAAAATACTTCTCCCCTATTCAAAAATATTTCGGCTCAGGCTCAAGTGTGGATGTCACACGGTGATAGCATTACCGATATTCCCGCCAATTTTGAAATATTGGCCAGCACCGAATCGGTAAAAGTAGGAGGATATAAAATTGCCGGACAAGAAACCTATGGGATTCAGTTTCACCCTGAGGTAACCCATACCCTTGAGGGCAAACAATTGCTCCAAAACTTTGTAGTAGACATTTGTGGTTGCTCCCAAAACTGGACGCCCGATTCGTTTGTAGAAACTACAGTAGCCGATTTGAAAGCCAAACTAGGCGACGATAAGGTAGTATTGGGGCTCTCGGGTGGCGTAGATTCTTCAGTGGCTGCGGTATTGTTACACCAAGCCATTGGGAAAAATTTATACGCCATTTTTGTAGACAATGGTCTATTACGCAAAGGCGAGTTTGAGCAAGTACTGGAATCGTACCAAGGAATGGGGCTCAACGTGACTGGAGTAGATGCCAAAGAGGAGTTTTATGCGGTATTGAAGGATGTGAAAGACCCAGAGCAAAAACGCAAAGCCATCGGGAAAAAATTCATTGATGTATTTCAAGCTGAAGCCAATAAAATTCAAGGAGTGAAATGGCTCGGACAGGGTACCATCTACCCCGACATCATAGAGTCGGTTTCGGTAAAAGGGCCCTCAGCTACCATCAAATCGCACCACAATGTGGGAGGTTTGCCCGAAAAAATGGACCTAAAGGTAGTAGAACCCCTCAATACCCTGTTTAAAGATGAAGTACGTCGAGTAGGTAAAAGCTTGGACATTGATCCAAAAATTTTGGGTCGTCATCCATTTCCTGGTCCTGGTTTGGCCATTCGTATTTTGAGCGATATTACCTCCGAAAAAGTAGCCATTTTGCAAGAAGTAGACGCCATTTTTATTAATGGTTTAAAAACCCACGGTTTGTATGATGACGTATGGCAAGCTGGGGCCATGCTTCTTCCGGTACAATCGGTAGGGGTCATGGGCGATGAACGTACCTACGAAAATGTAGTAGCATTACGTGCTGTACACAGTTTAGATGGCATGACAGCTGATTGGGTGCATTTGCCTTACGAATTTCTGGCTGAAACCTCTAACAAAATCATCAATCAAGTAAAGGGAGTGAACCGAGTCGTATACGATATCAGTTCTAAGCCACCTGCTACCATTGAGTGGGAATAAGGGTTGTTTATACCTGATGGATTTTGAAAATCTGTCAGGTATAAGTATCTTATAATGAATTAGTGAAACTCAAATACAATGGTCAAACTACGTATTTTATTTGTGTTAGCGATTTTGGGAGGATTATTTTTTATCTGGAAAAAAGATACTTCGAAAAGCTTTGACATTGAGGAACATCTCCAACAATATATTCAGCTCAAAGTACGCATTGCTCGTCACCGTGATAGTTTGCATCATGCTTATCTACCCGCTCCTATGGTTCAAAAACTGGACGTGATAAAACACAGTCAAGCTTTTTTACAGACTACATTAAGCCAACGAATATTTCCTTATTGGTATGATACTCCCTGGAGCTATAGTGGCACTACCAGTAGCCCACGCCAAGGGAAGATTGCTTGTGGGTATTTTGTGACTACTACGCTACAACATGCTGGATTCAAACTCAATCGCTACCGTTTGGCGCAACAAGCCGCCAGTGTCATTATCAGGCGATTGTGCCAACGAAAAAGCATCAAAACCATTGGCAATAACAATACCCCCAAACTCATTGCATACCTCAAGAAACAACCCGATGGTATCTACATCTTAGGGTTGGATACTCATGTGGGGTTCATCGAAAAATATCAAGGTAAATTAGCGTTTATTCATTCCAGTTTTAGCACTCAGCGTCGAGTAGTTCGAGAGCCAGTAGCTACTTCCAAGGTCATTGGTAGTTCATCTATTTATGTGGTGGGTAACCTGTTGGCCAACCAAAAGTTAGTCACCAATTGGTTGCTCAAAAAGAAGGTATAAAATTATGGACCTAATCAAACCATTTTAGCCATTCGTTGCGGAACAAGTAAATGATGGCCGAAAAAACAACCAGCAAGAGCAAACGGTAAATCCAGACTTGTACGTTTTTGCCCCGAGAAGCAAAGCGTGCCCCCAGGTAAGCCCCCAAACCCTGCCCTGCCGCGGTAATGCCACCTAGTTTCCAATCTACCTGATTTTGAGATACAAAAATAAGTAACACCGGAATGGCGTATACCAACACCACTACCAACTTGATAAAATTGGCGTAGGGTAAACTAAAATCGGCCCTGAGTACCAAAATAGCCAGCAAGATGATGCCAATACCCGCTTGAATAAACCCAGCATACACTCCCGCAAAAAACAACAAAGTAAGGGTAATAGGATGTTTGTGTTTGTCACTGGCAATGTCGTTTTCTTTGAACCAACGCTTGGGTTTGATGAGGATCACAAAAAACATCACAATCATCAAATAGCGAATGAATTGCTTCAAAAACTTCGGATCGGCTTGAGTAGCAATGGCCGCGCCTATGAAAGCCCCAATGACGCAAATTCCAATAGGTAATTGACTATCCCGAATGTCTATTTTTTTGTTGTGAACAAAAGTGCCTACCCCAATGATACTTTGTACTACGGTAGCCACCCGATTGGTACCATTGGCAATCGTAGCTGGCAACCCTGCACTCATCAATAACGGCAACATGATGAGGCTGCCACTCCCTGCCAAGGTATTGATAAATCCGGTAAGAATGCTACCTATTACAAGAAAAACGTAGATCATAAAAAGGGATTTTTAATTATTGATTGTTCGGCTTATTGTTGCATTTTTCTATTGTTACATTGCTCCGCTACGCTCATTGTTAAATGGTTGCGCGAAGCGACAATTAATTTCTTGTTTTTGCAAATATGATAATATTGCTCCGCTTTGCGCTACTGTGGACTCAAAAAAACTATCAACTACTAACTAAATAAAACTATGGACCATCGACTGTGGACTATGGACTAATAAACACTATTTATTTTTCCATCAAGTTTTCAATTTGTCCATATTGGTCTAGTAGTGCTTCGCGGCGGGTAAATGCCAACATAGCACAAGCTTTGGCAATAGAGCAAACCACATTGGGTTCCATAGTACGGAGAAATTCGTCGGGTGACGTGCGGTGGGCAAACATATCTTTGGCTGCGTTGAGGTATTTGTCGGTTTTTTGGGTCCCCAACGATTTATACACAAAAGAAGCCAAGGGGGAATTTTTCATGTCAAAACTTGAGTCACTGGCCCGGCCAAACTCAAGCAAAGCATACAGTACCTCATTATACTCTAAACCTTCTTGCAAACTTATTTTGGGCAAGTAGTCTTCGGCCCGCTCTACCTTTTGAGCGCCATATTTGATATCCCCCAAAAACATAGAAATGGGAACATCGCCTCCGGTAGACAAGGCCAACGCCTCAATGATGGCGATATTCAACAATTTAATTCCCAAGTAATCGCGGGCAATGGCAATATTGTAATGGGCTTGTTGATTGAGGTCGTTGTAATATTGATTATCAGGAGTGTCTTTGTATTGTTGAAACACACTATCAGGATTTAGAAAACTTAAGAAGTTTTCCATCTTGAGCAAGGCTTGACGATAGTTGCGAATCGAATATACTTCGGTTGCCCACAGGGTTCCGTTGGTTTCGGGTAACAAAGCCCAAGTATGGTCCAAAAACTCACCCACATCTTTGTAAGCAAAGTTCTCAACATCTTTGTTAGCCAGGGTGACTCCCCACCGTACCGTTTGGCTAATTTCGTGCTCCGAAAAATCCACATCATATTGAATGCTAATGCGTCGCAAGCGCATTTCTAAGCGATCATAAGCCGAAATACCGCGCTTGTCGGGCATTCGAAAAGGGATGGTGGCTTCTATACAAGCAATGATCATGAGTAGCTGTTTGCGCGACAAAAACTCTTCCAAGGCTTTAG
>CALDJV010000256.1 GCA_937899305.1 uncultured Cytophagaceae bacterium | reverse complement strand
GAATGTTTGAGCATTTTAGGCGCAATGGATCAAGTTTAGCTAGACAGACTAGAGCTGCGGCATTTTTTGTTTCGTTTTTTTTGCTGTAGAAAAAAATGAAAGGCTTGATGAATTCCAGTTGTTGAGATTTTAGCCTGAACTCCGTAACTGGTATTTATTAAAAATAAACAAATTTTTGACCTGCGAAAGGTCAGCTAAGAATCACAAATAGAAAAAATGCAAACGAAGATATATGATTTTATAGCCATTGGTTTGGGCCCTTTCAATTTGAGTTTGGCTTGTTTGACCGAGCCCATCGAGGAATTGGATGGTTTGTTTCTGGAAAAGAAAGCCAGTTTTGATTGGCATCCAGGAATGTTGATGCCCACCACAACGCTCCAGGTTCCGTTTATGGCCGATTTGGTGACTTTGGCGGATCCTACCAGCCCTTACAGTTTCTTAAATTATATCAAAAAACAGGGCAGAATCTATTCTTTTTACATTCGGGAAAATTTCTTACTACTCCGTAACGAGTACAACCAATATTGTCAATGGGTGACGCAGCAATTGTCTAACGTACAGTTTGGGCAAGCAGTAGAAGAAATCCATTATCAGGACGCTGAAGGGTGCTATTATCTTACTGTAACCAATCAGGCAAACCAAACTACTAAAGTATACCGAGCCAAAAAACTGGTATTGGGTACTGGTACCAACCCTACACTCCCTGCTTGTTGTGATGCGGTAAGCGAAGATTTGGTACACTCGTCTAATTACTTGTTCAAAAAACGGGCATTACAACAGCAAAAAAGTATTACTGTTGTAGGTAGTGGGCAAAGCGCTGCCGAGATTTACTATGATTTGTTGCAAGAGATCGATCGAGGGTATGGGTTACACTGGATCACCCGTTCTCCTCGATTCTTCCCATTAGAATATAGCAAGTTGACCCTGGAAATGACTTCGCCAGAATACGTAGATTATTTCTACAACTTGCCTTCCCAAAAACGAGATCACATCATTGGCAAACAAAAGCACCTTTACAAAGGCATCAATAGTGACTTGATCAATGAAATTTATGATCTATTGTACACGCATCAGGTATCTGGGGTACCCATGCAAACTACTTTGCGTACGCACTCGGCACTGACCGCAGTACAAAAAGAAGGCAATGAGTTTCAGTTGACCTTGCACCAGCAAGAAGAAGACAAACACTACAGCCACGCAACCGAGGGCTTGGTAATGGCAACTGGCTATGGATACAAACAACCTGCGTTTATTGATGCTATTCAAGGGCGAATTCAATGGGATGACAAAGGACGATACGATGTACAACGTAACTATAGTATCGACCGCAATGGCAATGAGATTTTTGTCCAAAATGCGGAATTGCACACCCACGGTTTTGTAACCCCTGATTTGGGAATGGGATGTTATCGAAATGCCTACATTATCAAAGAAATGACGGGCGTAGAGCACTATCCGATTGAGCGAAAAATTGCTTTCCAACAGTTTGGAGTACACCAGGAAGAAGCACTGACGTTGAATTATCAATAATCGCGGAGGCAATGAAAAGTTTACGTGCTTTTTTAATTGGGATGACCATGGTGGCAGTAGTAAGCGATTACTTACTGCACCCTTTTTATCCCCAGTTTTTTGAAGCCAGATTTGGTGTGACCAACCCCAAGGTGGTAGGCTATTATTTTGCTGCCATTTGCTTTATGGTCATGTTGGCTTTTCCGTTTTGGGCTTATGTATCGAGAAAAGTAGCCGAACTAAAAATTCTGGTATATACCCAACTAGTGGCCGGAATACTGGCATTGTACTGCTTTTGGACTACCTCATATGATCACTTTTGGGTGGCCTCTCTCACGATGATTTGTTTCAAAGGGAGCTATTTGTTGGTATATCCATATATCCTCAAAATCATTCGCCCCGACCAACACACCAGAACCATTGGCGTGTTATCGGTGGTAGTACATTTGGGAGGAATACTAGGAGCTGTTATTGGAGGGTTGGTGGTGGATCTTATCAATCCGGCCTACATCTTTTTAGTAATGGCGGCGGGTGATTTCATCCAAATGTTGATGAGTATGTATTTATTGAGAAGCAAACGATTTGATACTACCAGGCAAGAGGTGACCGATCAGGCAGTTGCTGAAAAACCACCTTTGATTCCAAATGGGTTTGTGCTTAAGATTGGGCTCATCACCTTGGTACTTTATTTCAGTGATTTCTTGATTCGTCCCTTTTTCTCCCGCTACTGGGAGGCCATCTCAGCCTATGACAGCAAACTAGTATCTGGATTTGTGTATGCCATTCCAGGTTTTGTGGCCGTCGTAGCCTTGTGGCTGAGCTGGAAACACACCTCAAACAATGACCAAAAATATCGTGGGATTTCCATAGCGCTTTTGTTGGGCATGGTGGGGCTGTTTTTACAAGCGTCTTCGCTCGAGGCAGTCGTTTTGTTGGGAAGGGTAGTGTATGGCTGGGCAATCTTTCAGGGAATGGTACGGTTCGATGCCCTGCTTTTTCAGTTTAGCACGCCCGAATCTTATGCTATAGATTACAGCAAAATCCATTTCTTTCAAAACCTTGGAGTATTGTTGGCTTCTTTCTCAGTAGGTTTTGTGGTAGATGCACAAGGGTTACAAATGCCGTTTTGGGTGGCCTTACTAGGCTTTGGGGTATCGTTTGGTGCTTATTATGGGCTATTTCGGTCTCAAATGAAACAAGACCAATCTGGTGAAGCAAATCACTCAGATGATGGACTTCATTCCGATGCAAATGGAGCAATGCCAGACCGTGGGGTAGCAATAAACTCCCAAGAAAGCGCACCGGATAAAGCGGCACCACAGCACGTGGATTTGTAGTATGGATGATGCTACCCAAGGACCAAAAACTTGATGATTGAATGAAGAACAACGAAACAGCGCAAGCTGATATCATATATACAAAGTCTTATCCATCGTTTGGAACCATTGCTTTCCGAAGGTTAGATATAGCACAAGACATTCCCATGCTTCATGCTTGGGTAAATAAAGAGTATGCCGTTTTTTGGGGTTTACAAGATACCACCCTTACTCAGGTAAAAGAAGAATACGAAAATCTGATTGCGAGAGAAAATTATGAAGTGTTGGTGGGGCTTTACAATGGTAATCCAGCTTTTTTGCTAGAGCGTTACCACCCTCAAAACGACCCTATTGGTAAATATTACCATGCCCGGGAAGACGATTGTGGGATTCACGTATTGGTGGCCCCCGCTGAACGTCCCGTAGCCGATTTTACCTGGTATATATTCAGAACCATTACCGATTTGGTCTTTGATGATCCCAAAGTACAACGGGTTTTGGTGGAGCCTGACATTAGAAACAAAAAAATGTTTGCCATTTGTGAACGCATTGGATTTACCCTGGATGCGATTGTAAGTCTTCCTCACAAAACCGCGCAACTGGCTTTTTACACTCGAGCCCAATATCAAAAAAATCAACACCTCAAACATGTTATTAAACGAAGTGCCATGAATAGCATTAACAATACTGTATCACCTCAGCAGGCGGTAGCCCATGTTACCCCTGAATTGTGGCAAAAAGCCACCATATTATTGATAAAGAAGGCCATTTGTGAATTTTCGCACGAGCGGTTGATTACCCCAAAAATCATTGAAACCAACGTAGAGAATCAACTGGGGTGGAATTTATATTCCTTGGCCAGTGATTCTGATAAAATATATTATACTTTCAAAGCACAGCTTTTGGCGTTGAATCACTTCAATATTGAAGAAGCTTCTATACAAAAGTATGTAGATGACCAACCTACTGCGCTAGATGCACTTTGGTTCATCAAAGAGTTTAGAGAGCAATTGGGCATTACCAAAACGCAAATGCCTAGTTATTTGGAAGAAATTACCAGTACATTATACGGTAGTGCATATAAACTGATCAAGGGAAATCCAGTAGCGGCGGAGTTGGCAACAGCTGATTTTCAGGAAATTGAACAGGCAATGACCGAAGGACACCCTGGGTTTGTAGCCAATAACGGACGCATTGGGTTTGACAGCGGCGACTACCGGGCTTATGCACCCGAAGCAGGTAATTCGTTTGCCTTGCTTTGGTTGGCGGGACACAAAGACCGCACAGTGTATGCGGGTACGGAGGATTTACCTTATGCTACCTTGATTGCCCAAGAACTAGATGCGCATACCCGAAGCAATTTTGAACAACAAATTACTCAAAAAGGATTGAATCCCGCCGATTATATTTTTATCCCAATTCATCCTTGGCAATGGTTCAACAAATTGGCCAACATATTTGCTCCTGAAGTAGCTCAAGGCAAATTGATTTGTTTGGGTTATGGTCCTGATCAATACTTGGCCCAACAATCGGTACGGACCCTGTTCAATATTACCAACCCTCAAAAATTCTACACCAAATCTTCGCTTTCTATTCTCAATATGGGCTTTATGCGAGGTTTGCCATTGTATTATCTGGGAACTGCCCCCGAAATGGCCGTTTGGTTAGACGAACTACTTCTCTCGGATGAATACATTCAAGAGACTGGTTTTGAAATGTTAGGAGAAATTGCTTCGGTAAGCTACGTAAACCCATACTACGAAGAGTGGGGGCCTCACAACGACTACAACAAGATGTTGGCCTCGCTGTGGCGAGAAAGCCCAGTAAGTAAAATCGATGAAGGCCAAGGTTTGATGACGATGGCGGCCTTGTTGCACATCGACCACGAAGGCAACGCCTTGTTGCCTGAACTGATCAAGGTATCAGGATTGAGCACTGACGATTGGTTACGTAGCTATTTAAAATCTTACTTGAGCCCCTTATTGCATTGCTTCTACAAGTACGATCTGGTATTTATGCCTCACGGTGAAAACCTGATTTTGGTAACCGAAAACGGGGTTCCAGTAAAAGCTTTGCTCAAAGATATTACTGAAGAAGCGGTGATTCTGAACCCTGATTTTGAATTACCCGAAAACCTCAAACGCATGTATGCTCCGGTAGCTGAAGATGTGAAGTTACTCTCCATCTTTATTGATGTGTTTGATGGCTTTTTCCGGTTCTTGTCACACATTTTGGTGTCTCACCTGAATTATTCCGAGGATCGTTTCTGGGGATTGGTGGCCGAAAATATCTTGACGTACCAGCAAAAATACCCTGAAATGCAGGAGAAGTTTGAACAATACGATTTGTTTGCTCCAGAGTTCAAACTGTCTTGCTTGAATCGTTTGCAGCTCAACAATCACAAACAAATGATTGATTTGGATGACCCTACTGTATTGTTACAGTTTGTGGGTACCCTTGAGAATCCGGTAGCTCAGTTTAAACCTGCCTTGGCTTCAGTAGCTTCTTTGGCCGACTAACCATTCCTAACTTTATGAATACGAAGAATAACACGGTGGTATTTACTCGAGATATTCCGGAATTGGGAGTTTTTGAGTTACGACCATTCTCGATAGAAGAAGATGTGGCATTTTTGCATGACTGGGTAAACCAGCCTTATGCCCAGTATTGGGGTATGCTCAATAGTTCGATAGAGGACGTGCGCAAGGCCTATATAGAATTATTAGAGACGCCTGGTTATGAGGTGTTTACTGCCTTTTGGCAAGGAGAGCCCATTTTTATTACTGAATGCTACGCAGTAGCGCACGACCTGATAGCCCAACACTATGAGGTACAAAGGGGAGACCGAGGAATGCACGTATTGGTAGGTCCTCCCAAGCGCAAAATTTCTGGATTTACCTGGCAGGTATTTACCACCATTATGGAGTTTTTGTTTGCTGATGAAAAAGTAACGCGCGTAGTAGTAGAGCCCGACATTCGTAACGACAAAATCCATGCGCTGAACAAACGAGCTGGATTTGTATACGAAAAAGTGTTACAGTTGCCTCATAAAACTGCGCATCTGGCTTTTTGTACCCGAGCGCAGTTTAGACAAGCGATGCAAAGAGCACAAGGGCAAAGCATTGACCCGGAAGGAGTGACGGCTCAACTTGAAGCATCGGGTTGGGAACAAGTGAACCGTTGGTTGGTAAGGAAAGCCATCAGTGAATTTGCTCATGAACTTTTGTTTACCCCGCAACCACTTGACGAAGCAGGTTGGTACCGAATTGTGGCCGATGATACGGCAATTGAATATCATTTCAAGGCCGAAAAGTTCATCCTGGACCATTGGCATATCGATGCGTCTTCTATCCGGAAACAGAAAGCAGGTGAAGCAGCGAAACTAGATGTATTGAGTTTTATTACTGAGTTTCAGGAACAATTGGCCATTCCTAGTCAGTTTAGAGCCACTTATCTGGAAGAGGTTTCCAGTACCTTGTTGGGATATGCTTACAAATGGCGTAATCAATATTTTACGACCCAACAACTGGTGATGGCTGATTTTCAGGAAATAGAACACGCAATGACGGAGGGGCACCCTTGCTTTGTCGCCAGCAATGGTCGTATGGGTTTCAGTACGGAAGATTATCAGCGTTATGCCCCCGAAGCAAATCGACCTTTTCGGATTATTTGGCTGGCCGGACATCGAGACCACGCTCAATACACTGGAGTGCCATCATTAAACTACGAGCAATTGCTGGAGCAAGAGCTAGGCAAAATACAAGTAGACCGTTTTTACGAAAAATTAAAAACCTTGGGGTTATCTCCATCCGATTATGTGTTGATACCGGTACACCCTTGGCAGTGGAACAACAAGTTGGTAAATCTGTTTGCGGCCGACATTGCCCAACAAAAGTTGGTATATCTGGGAGAGGGTGAAGATGAATTTTCAGCGCAACAATCTATTCGCACGTTGTATAACTTAAGCCACCCCAAAAAACACTACACCAAAACAGCCCTGGGGATTACCAATATGGGTTTTGTGAGAGGACTTTCGCCTCATTACATGAAAAGTACTCCGCCCATTACCGACTGGATATGCAACCTCTTGGATGAGGATCAATATCTAAAGGAATGTGGTTTTGAAATGTTGGATGAGGTAGCTACTGTGGGGTATGCCAATGCCCATTTTGCCGCTTATGGTACCAGTTATCCTCAAAATAAAATGTTGGCGGCTTTGTGGAGAGAAAGCCCCATGCAAAAGGTTCAAAATCATCAGCAAGTGATGACGATGGCAGCTTTTTTACATCAAGACAATGATGGGCAGGCCTTACTTCCTTTATTGATTGAAGCTTCAGGAGTAACTCCCCAGGAGTGGGTAAAAGCCTACCTAAAGTGTTATTTGGCCCCTTTGATCCATTGTTTTTATACCTACGGATTGGTGTTTATGCCGCATGGCGAAAACCTCATCATGGTATTAGAGGAAGGTTTGCCAGTGCGGGCCTTGATGAAAGACATTACCGAAGAAGTCTTGCTCTATGATGATACAATGGCGTTGCCCGAGCAGGTAAAACGGCTTTACACTGAGGCCAGCGATGAAATGCAAATCCTTTCTCTGTTTACCGATGTTTTTGATTGCTTTTTCCGTTTTTTGAGCGCCATTTTACATACCCAAGGGGGATATGCCGAAGATTTGTTCTGGGAACAAGTGGCCGAATGCATTCTTGAGTATCAACAGCAGCACCCGGAGCATGAGGCAAAATATGAACGCTATGATTTTTTTGTGCCTACGTTCAAACGCTGTTGTTTGAATCGCTTGCAGTTGAGCAATCATAAACACATGCTCAACTTGGCCGATCCAGTGAATAGCTTGCAGTTCGCTTCGGTATTGGAAAATCCCATTGCTCAGTATAAACCTCAGTTAATCGATGAAAATTGAAATCAATCCTATGGAGAAGGCTTCATTGGTGACCGAAGTAATTCGTAACCGACGAACCATTTTTGCGGATGCTTTTTCGGAGGAAGCAGTTTCTCAAGAGCTGATTGAAGCATTGCTTACCGATGCCATTTGGGCACCTACCCACAAACGTACCGAGCCTTGGCAGTTTGTAGTACTGAAGGGGACCCATCCGGCAAAGTTTGGCGAGTACATGGCCGAGTTTTACAAGGATTATATCTTGGAAAAACGCTACAATTCGCTCAAACAATATTGTAAGAATGCCACCCTCATTGCGGTGATCATGAAACGCGACGAACGGGAACGCATTCCTGAGTGGGAAGAGTTGGCCGCAGTTGCTTGTGCGGTGCAAAACCTTTGGCTGAGTTGTGCAGCCCATGGCTTGGGTGGTTACTGGGAAACCTGCGAAGCAGCTATGGAATATGTAGCACAATTTACTCGAGAAGGAGAGCGCTCGTTGGGCGTTTTTATGCTGGGGCATTACGATCCAGCCACTACCAAAGCAGTAGGACGGCGCCGGCCACTAGAAGAGAAGTTACGCTGGGATTTTGGCGAAGAGTCAACTGATTAATTATACAATCAAATTATATACACTTTTATCTGTTCTAAAAAACACGCAAAACAATGGAGATTCAAAAAAATAAAAAAAGAGTAAGAGCCATTGACTTGGCCAGGGGAATCGGGGTATTGCTCTTGGTCCCTTTGCATACTTTATGGATGTACGCCGACAAAAATACTCAGGAAAATACCTTGTTGGGAGAGTTTATCCACTTTACAGGTACGGGTACTGGGATGTTCCTGATTACCATGGGGTTTTCGTTTACAATGTCTAGAAACCAAAGCCTTAAGTTGTCTTTTCGCCGAGGTGCTTTGTTGTTATTGGTAGGGTATTTTATGAACTTCATGAAGTTTGTGCTCCCCAATTTATTGGGCTTTCAACCCGAGAGCTTGATCCAGGCGTATGGATGGACTTCTCCGGTTTCTGTGGACAAATTATTGTACTTACTAGGTACCGGGGATATTTTGCAAATGGCTGGTATCGCATTGTTTATTATGTTGAAAACTTGGTAAAAGTATTATTGATCTAATTGTTTCTTAAATAATTCA
>CALDJV010000255.1 GCA_937899305.1 uncultured Cytophagaceae bacterium | reverse complement strand
AACAAAGTGTTAGCTAATTAGTGTTTTTTAGAAACACACATGCGGAAAGTCAGCTTCATGGAAAGATACGCTCTTAAAATGAAAAATATAGGTATTTGTTAACTGGTGTGAAATATTATTTGGTAAAATATCTTTACTTATGGCTTATTGTTTTGGCAAAACATGTAATATCCTAATAGATGTTAAAATAATACCAGTCTTCATCAAAAAAACGGAGGCAAATAGCCTGATCCCCCTCTATCTTTGTAATAAATAAAGTAAACCCAATTAACCACAGATTTTTTGTAAAGGCCTTTCTTTAAAATCTGCCTCTGTACGTTCAGAAGCCGATCATGGCACCGCCATGATTGGATATTAACTCAATTATATTACACAAATCATTCAAGAAAATGAAAACACCATTACTCAGGGGAGTAAGCGTATGGTCCGCTTTCGCTCTCCGGCAACTATGTGCTGCACTGTTGTTAATCACATTCATGTTGCCCTCAAAAAGCTGGAGCCAATCTGGGCACCAACATCATCGAAAATGTGGACATTTGACGATGCATCGGCAATTAATTCAAAAATCCAGCCCTGCCCTCAGAAAGCAGATGGAAGATGCCCACCAATTATTAGAGCAACAAACCCGACGTTTTGCTCGACAACGTATTACTCAAACAGTATACACTATTCCAGTGGTTTTTCATGTGGTGCATGACGGTGGAGTAGAAAACATCTCCGATGCTCAAATCATAGATGCCGTAGCTCAAATGAACGAGGATTTTAGTGCTCAAAACGCAGGGATAACCAATGTGACCAATGCTTTTAAAAGTATTGTAGCCAACGTAGGCTTTCAATTTGCCTTGGCACAAAAAGACCCAAATGGTAACCCTACTACAGGAATTACTCGCACTCGTTCTGCTTTGACTTATAACGGAAGACAATTGGCATTGAAACAACTCATTCGTTGGCCAAGAGAGAAGTACCTCAATATTTGGGTGGTGAGAAGCTCTGATGGGGGGAATGGTTCTGCATTCGCCTTTTACCCAGGTGATACCGAGGGCTCCAATGAAATTTATGATGGTATAGTATCCTCGCACTGGGCGGTAGGACGTACTGGGACAGCGGTATCTACCCATTATAAAATTCTTACCCACGAAGTAGGCCATTGGGCAAACCTGAAGCATACTTGGGGTGATCAAAGCAATAATGGAGATGCGGTTGGCTGTAGTTATGACGATGAGGTAGGGGATACCCCAAATACCATTGGAAATACTGGTTGTAACCTTAATGGGTCTTCTTGTGGCTCTTTAGACAACACTCAGAACTACATGGATTATGGCAATTGTACTGTCATGTTTACTGAAGGTCAAAAAACACGTATGTTGGCCGCAATGAACTCAAATGTAGGAGAGCGTACTAACATTTGGTCTGCGTCCAATTTGGCGGCTACTTTGTACCTGACGCCTACACCCCGTATTGCATTCAGTGCTACCAGTTTTGATGAAGGAATTGGCAATAATGGAGTTATTGATCAAAAAGCGACCCTGACTTTGTTGGATGGGGCTTCATTCAGTGTGGGCAATGGAGAGTTATCAGCCTCTAATTACAGTGTAAGCAATTTACCCGCAGGGTTATCGGCTAAAATTATAGTATTGAGCAATACAACTGCTGAGCTTTCTTTTATGGGCAATGCCACAACCCATACCCAAGCCAATAGTGTGAGCAATGTGAGCATCACTTTTGCCGCATCTACCTTCAATGCTGCCATTGATAACCTCACTACCAATGGTATTTCATTGAATTTTATTGACCCTTATCAAATTGTATACAACGATGTGGCCGATATTCAAGTATCCCCAAGTGCTACCTGGACTTTTTTCAGTATGGGGTTTGGTAACGCAGATTATGGTATTTTTTACAATACTGGGGAGCTTTCGTTTCACTTAGAGGCTTATCAAAAGGACGCTGTTTGTACAGCTGGTACCCGCAACCTTACTCCATTGGCATTCAATACCACCATTGGGCCCTCGAGCCAATGGGAAGCAGGAGGGGCTTATCCTGATTTACACAATGTAACCAATGCCAACTATACAGCTTGGAATGGCCAAACCGCCTATGTGGGAGTTCGTTTTAGCAATGCAGGGAATACACACTATGGTTGGTTGAAAATTGAGGTAGCTGCGGATGGACAATCTTACAAACTGCTGGAACACGCATATCATGAACAACCCAATGCGTCTATTCGGGCCGGGCAAACCTTGCTGGATAATGGAAATATTGCCGCCTCGAAAGTAGCCCTCAAAGAAGATGTAAGCAATAATGGAACAGTAAGCGAAAAAATTACTTTGAGTCTGCTGGGAGGAATTTCTTTTAGCGTAGGAAATGGTAGTCTTACTGCGGGTACTCACTTCAGTGCAGCGAATGTGCCTGCTGGTTTAATCCCTAATATTCAGGTAATAAATGCTACCACTGCTGAGCTGTCATTCACTGGTAATGCGACCAGTCATGGGCAAGGTAATAGTGTTTCTGATATCAACATTACCATTTTATCTTCAGCAATTGGGGGAACAAACAATGCCTCTTTGCCAAGCCTAAGCATCAACTTTATCAATCCCTATCAGGTGGTGTATGTAGATGTCAATCCTGACTTAGAAGTAACTAACAGTAATGTGTGGCAACCATTTTCATTCATTGGAGATGCCAGTACAGATGGAGACTATGGCCTTTTTTACAATGTAGAGAAAGCTTCCTTCCAACTGGAGACCTACACTAAATCGGCAGTTTGTGTATCAGGGACCATCAATATTTTACCTTTGACCCAAAACACCATCATTGGCCCTGGTAGCGACTGGACGGCAGGTGGAGCGTATCCTGATTTACATGATGTATCCAATACCAGTTATCCTGCTTGGAATGGTCAAACTGCTTTTGTGGGATTACGTTTTACCATTCAGGGAGTTACGCATTACGGTTGGTTAAAAATTGAGGTAGCCGCGGATGGCAGTAGTTATAAATTGCTGGAGCATGCCTACAATCAAGAGCCCAATGCGGTTATTCGGGCTGGGCAAACTGTGATTGATGGAAACCCAACGCCTCCCGTGGCGGCATTTACTGCCAACTCTACTACCATTACAGCAGGCCAAAGCATTACTTTTACTGATCAGTCGACCAATGGCCCCACTTCGTGGAACTGGACTTTCAACGGTGGATCACCTGCCAGTAGTATTGCTCAAAACCCGGTAGTTACTTATGGTACGGCAGGAACCTACAGTGTTACTTTGGTAGCTACCAATGCCGATGGGTCTAATACGTTGACCAAAAGTGGTTACATCACAGTGACCAATCCACCCGCACCCACCGTGGCGTTTACAGCCAGTAATACGACCATTACAGTAGGGCAAAGCATTACTTTTACCGATCAATCTACTGATGAACCTACATCGTGGAACTGGACTTTCAATGGTGGTACACCTGCAACCAGTACCAGTCAAAGTCCTACTGTTACTTACAATACCCCAGGGATTTATGATGTTAGTTTGACTGCTACAAATGAGGAAGGATCCAATACATTGACTAAAACTGCTCACATTACGGTAAATGCCGTTACTTGTAGCTATTGTACTGCTTCTAGTAATCGTTCCAGCTATGAACATATCGCGGGAGTAAAAGTAGGTAACTTTAATAATACGTCTGGGGCCGCCAATTACAGTGATTTTACCAACCAAACCATTGAACTTACTGCTGGGGTAAATCAAACCATTGAGTTGACCCCTGGCTTTTCTTCAGGATCTTATTCCGAGTATTTCAGAGTATGGATCGACTATAATGGAGACTGTGATTTTGACGATGCTGGAGAGCTGGTATACACCTCAGGAAGCACCACAAGTACGGTAAGTGGTACCATTGCGGTTCCAGCGAATCTGAACCTGATCACTCGAATGAGAATTGCGATGAAATACAACAGTGCTGCGACGAGTGCTTGTGGTAATTTTGCCGATGGGGAAGTAGAAGATTACACCGTAAATATTGAAGAAGGTGTAGTAAACCCTCCTACTCCTGATTATTGCGCTGCTGCCGCCCAGCAAACTGGTTCAGAGCACATTACCCAAGTACAAATGGGGAGTATCAACAATACTTCAACTTCCAGTGGGTATGGCAACTACACCAGCCAATCTACCAATGTAACGACTGGACAAAGTTATACTATCACAGTAACTCCCAGTGTGAGTTGGTCGGCTAGTAAGTTGAGCCTTTGGGTAGATTGGAACCGTGACGGTGACTTTGAAGATAGTGGAGAAACTACGGTAATCAATGGAGCAGGCCCTTATAGTACCAGTCTTACGGTTCCAACTGGTGCAACCATTGGAGCCACACGTATGCGTATCCGTTTGTCGTATGGCAATGCATTGAGCACTGCTTGTGGCAATGGTTGGACCGGAGAAGTAGAAGATTATACCCTGGTAGTATTGGCAAGTGGAGCGCAAGCCGGGGCCAGAGTAACACGTGATGCGAATGATGCCAGGGTATTTCCAAATCCGAGCGCTTCTGGAATGTATACGATTCTTTTTCCTCCAACAAAAGTGCATGCGATGGCCATTGTGAGGGTTTTCAATGCTCGGGGAAAATTGGTGAAAAGTCAACCTGCCAGTGAATTTAGAACGAAGTTAAGCTTGAAAGGCTTGCCCAAAGGGCTGTATCAAATGCAAATCATTCGAGGAAACGAAATCTTTCAAAAAACACTTATTTATCAGTAGTGTAGGGTGAATAAGTACTAATGCCTCAAAAGATAAGTGTTTTATAGGTTATCCATGAGTATGGGTAACCTATTTTTACTTTATCAATCTTCCTTTATATAGTATTTCAGATCCATTATGGATGAAGCAGGAGGTATTTGTAGGCGGGTACTTCAAGTTTATTTGGCCAGGACTACACAAGTTTTGAATAATGATCAAAGGTGATTTGATGTACAAGAAGTACCCTAAAATATAATCTTGAAGGAATACCCGTATTTAGGCTGAGGTGGCAGATTATTTGTGCAAACGGTACCAAACCTAGAAGATAAACTGCATTATGAAATATTCTACCGAAATTGACATTCAACTTCCCTTGAACAAGGTCATTACACTGTTTGACAACCCCGATAACCTAAAACACTGGCAGCCCAACTTGGTTAGTTTTGAGCCAGTGAGTGGAGAAACCGGACAGCCAGGGGCCAAATCGAAGCTGGTATACCAAAGGGGCAAACGACGAATTGAGATGATAGAAACCATCACCGAGCGTGACCTACCCAAAGCGTTTTCGGGTACTTATGAAACCAAGGGAGTGTTCAATACCCAGCAAAATACTTTCATAGCCTTGGATGGGCATACCACCAAGTGGTACGCCAAAACAGATTTTAAGTTTTCGGGCGTGATGAAGGTCGTAGCGCTTTTTATGGGAATGGGGGCTTTCAGAAAAGAAACGATGAAGTTTCAGGAGCAGTTCAAGGCTTTTGCCGAAACAGCTACTTGAAGAACAAGCAAAGCAAGTGTCAATGAGGCTGTCTTATAAGTGAAAGGTTGACAAGTTTTCTTGAAGAAAAATAGGGTTTAGGCAAGTTTATACCTGACAGATTTTCAAAATCTGTCAGGTAGGATACGACCTCAAAGGGCATTACTTATACTTTATCACATTGATATTGGTAACCTCGATGTGATCCACAATTTGCTTGTCTTTGAAAGCCTCACTGGTACCTCGTAAGTCATGAGTAACCAATACATTGTAGCCTTTTTCGTGTTTCATCAAGCCCAGTTGAAGCGGCATGGGGGTAAACCGAGTGCCTGACATATGGGTACGCAGGTGCTTTACGGTATGCACGCCTACAATGACTCCGTGCTCGGTAGTGGCCTTAGACCTTTTGGTAAAAATGATGCTGTGTAACGATTCAGCCTTGTTGGTGGTGACTTCACGAGTATAAAAAGTAAACTCCAGCCCCAACTTCCGATAGATCAATTTGTGCCCCACTTCTTCTACGATCCATTTCAGTTTCAACTTTTCTTGTTCCTTTTTCTTGGCCCGGCGAAATCCCATCACTTTTTCATCACGGGAGGGGCGACCATATTTTTTCAAAATGTCTTGTTTGGTCGTAGTTCCAATATGAATCCCTTTGAGATTGACTTTGGCAGGAATAAATATTTGAGCGAAGGATGGATGAGTTAGACAGCAAATGACTGCAACAATGAAATACTTCATGGGGTAAATATTTTAGAAAACCGTGGTGTAGAAATAACAAATTATTTGGTATTACTAATATATTCACTTCGCATCAATTCCCCAATATATTTGATCCCATATTCTTCCAATACTTGTTTTTCGCTGAGTTCTTCTGGGGCTCCATCCATACCAGTACGACAAAAACGCGTGTAGTCAAACCAATGTTTGTTGCGCACAATGTTGGCCAGTTCCAGATCGGTCAAACCAGTGTAGGCAAACTCAAACTTATCGATGCCCTCAATGGTAGGTTTGGGGTAACTCCGGGCAATCTTGTTGCAATTAGAATAGGTCGCTGCCATACAATGTTTCACGTCGTATCCGTCCAACGAAAACATAATAAAACGACGCGGAATTGCCTCTCCGTTGAGGTTCAAATGGGGCAAGCGATGAATGGTTTCGGAGGCCTGAATCAAGCTGAGGCGATTGTCGGAAGCTTTTACACCAGGTTCTATATAGCCCCGCGAAGACCATACATGGTCACTGATAAAGCGAATTGTTCCTTGGTATTTTTCATTGAGTTGATTTTGCAAAGCCTTGTAAATACGATTTTGCCGCCCTAAAAAGAGTACCACCTCTTGTTGATCAATACTTTGCTGAAGCTTTTCCAGTCGGGCTTGTTTACGTTCTTGCTCGGTTTTATCTAATCCTCGGTATTTGTAAGCCTTACTTTGTTTTACTTTTTCGAGGCGGGCCTGGTCTCGAGGGTGATCCGACTCTTTGAGTAATCGTACCAAGTAGCCTTCTACAGGTTTGAGCCATAAATTGTCCAACCCTTGGGCATCTATGGTAGCACTGGTGGTATCGATCCATTCGTTGGGGAGGATTTGTAAGCCCTGCTGACGGATTTCGTAAGTTTTGAGGTACTCTTCGCTGGTAAGCAAAGTTACTTTTTTATGAGGCAGTAATTCCGAGTGAAACCTCAATTCTTGTAACACATACTTCAGAGCATTGTCATATTTAAAATCCTGTTGCTGGTGCCATTGCCATACCTGATCAACCAAACCTTCTTGGTCAATCAATACTTCATGGAGTTGTTGTTGAATCTGCATATTATTTTTTGGTTTAGTAACATGTTCAAAATAAGTGTCTGGTTTTCGGAAAAAGTTTGTTTGCCAGGCGACTTAAAAAATCGGCTAATAGCATAGCTATTCGGTTATTTTTTAAGGAAGCATGGTGAGCAAAATTGAAGTGAAAACTGACAATTATTGCGCAACTGTTACTTAAATCCATCCATACCCATCTTCGTCCGTCTCTTCGGGTTTTTGGGGGCGACAATCTTGGTACATTTCAAAATCTTTAGTGGCCCAACCTTGCCCCAGCGCCAATTGTTGCGCCAATGCCTGGTTTTCGGGACTATCTGAACAAATCAATTGCCAAATATTTTGTACCTGAGGCAATTCATCCATTGGTTGGTAATCTGCCAGTGGTCCGTTTTTGTGCTGTAAATAAATGTACCATCGGGGAGGGTAAGCCAAATTGCTTATATCACAGTTGACCCGTCTGAGCTGACCAAGGTTTTTCAAAGGGGCAATGTATTGAATGGGGTTATGAATCAACTCGAGGTCCACCAGGGCAGACAAATTGATCAATGGAGACAAATCAACGATTTGATTATAGCTAAGATAAAGTCTTTCCAGGTGCTTCAAAGGTTTTAAAAAATCAATTTTCGAGATTTGACTAGCGTGTAAGTCAAGCACACGCAATTTTTTTAAATGACCCAATACCGAAAAATCGTGGATAAAATTGAAGCCCAAATTCAAATTTTCGAGTTGGTGGAGGTGGATCAGCGGTGACGCGTCTCGTATTGTACAAGACCGTAAATTCAATACCTTCAAATTTTTAAGCGGTTCAATCCACTCAAGATGCTTGATGGCATCATTACAGCTCAAAATCAAAGTCTCCAGGTGAGTGCACTGAGACAAAAGCGCGAAATCGAAATTATCAGAAATTGCCCAGTGCAAATCTAGCACTGGGCTTTGGGATTGAATATTTTTGTTTATGCGTTCCAACATTTATAGGTACCGTTCCCGAATGATCTTGCAATGATGAAGTTCGTGTCCGGCAATGATCATGCTCAACGCCCTTACCGACATAGGTGTGTTACTGGCCGTACCAATTTGGGTCATCATGGTGTCATCAAAGTTTTGGAACAGCATAATGGTGGAGCGACGTACGGCCGCCAATTCTTGAGTAATGCTATCAATAGAACGATTGGCTGCATTGGAAGGAACTACATAATCATCTTGTTCAAACCCAGGCAAGGGGGTGTTGTCTTGCCGAGCAAATCGCAAAGCACGATAGCAAAAAATCCGTTCAGTATCTATCAAATGTACCAACACCTCCCGGATGTTCCATTTGCCTTCAGCATAGCGATAATCTAATTTTTCTGAGGGCGTATTTCTAATCAATTTGTGGGTGGCTGAGTGCGTATTTTCTAGAATCTGGATGAGATCATCCCCTTCCACTAAATCAATAAAATATTGATAATAAGGATTATACTCGTGGGGTTGAGGTTTGTGTATCATATTCATACCTAATATATTTTTTGCGTAATTTATTAAAAAATTATAGGTTTTATAGAATTATCATTAGTGAGCGGCAAGCATTTTGATTAAGAGGCATATTGCCCAAAAAA
>CALDJV010000254.1 GCA_937899305.1 uncultured Cytophagaceae bacterium | reverse complement strand
GGATATAGTGTTGGGGTACATCGTGGTAAAGACAAAACTCAGGTATTCAACATTAGAAAACAACTACATCAAAGGTTTCCTAAGTTACCCATCTACTTATCTTATCATAATACTTGGTATCGGTTAAGAATAGGGTATATCAAACGAGAAGCCGATTGCAAAAAACTACTCACCCAACTCAAACCTGATTTTCCCAAGGCTTACATATGGCCATTGTTCCGAGCTTAGTTGCGCAGTACCTCCCATTCTTCTACAATTTCCTTATCTCTAACCGCTAGTATATCCCCAAACTGCAAAAAGACAAATTCGCTTTGAGTAGGGCGTAAAAACATAAAATCATCTATTTCAAGATCTATCTTGGCGGCAGTATTCACCATTGATTGGTTGGTAGAGGGCCCAAAAATCGTATTCATAGTGGTTTTGGGAGGGTAGCAAAAGTCAGCTTTCCAATATCCTCCATAAATAAAGTAAGATTGTTTGAAAGCAGGTTTGAAAAAGCCCATAGGTCCTTTGAGTTTTTCCAACAAAGGCAAGGTAGTACCTTTCATTTTTTTGAGGATGGGAGTGGCAATAAAACAAGCCGGGACATAGGGTTGCAAACTGGGAATATCAAAATGGGTAGGTTTTACCAAGCCCGATCCCACAGCTACTTCATTCAATGCCGAGGTTCCATCTTGGTGAAAAGCTAGAGTAGGGCTTCCTGCACCATTCAAGGTAAGATTTTCGTACCACAGGTCAGGAAAGTCTTGTTTTATCAAATTCACGCAACGTTTGTAAAAATCGTTGGCCAAGCGAAACGATTTCTGGGGAGAACGCAACGCCTTGGGCAATGCCGCCACATGGGGGTCGTACCCCATCAATCCGGTAAATTCTAAATATTTGGGGTGGTGGGCAATCAACTGCAATACTTTTCCCAATGTGGGCAAATCGGGTATCCCTCCTCTATGCAAACCAATGTCAATTTCCAGGTTGATCAATAATTTTTGCTCGAGGGTTTGCGCCAGTTCTAGGTATTGGTGCAGCCGCGCCTCACTGTCAATCAGCCATTGCAATTGCTTGGCAGGCTGAAATACATCCGAGGTCAGGGTTTTGTAAAAGTAATGGGCGGTTTGTATCGGCATGGGCTTGCCCAGCAAAATAGCTACCTGGTTACCATAATGCTGAGCCAAGGCAGACAAAAATGGCTGATGAAATACCATCAAACGATGGGTATTGGTTTTTTGCCGAATATAGTCCAGCAAGGGAATAGAAGGCAACGACTTGACCACAATTCTGAAGTGCATCCCAGTAGCCAAGGAATGCTGAAGCGTGGCCAGGTTTTGGTCTAGCCGATCCAAATCAATAAGAAGCGACGGAATGGCTCTTTTGTAGGCACGTAGGGTTCGATTGAGTTGTTGGAAGTAGGAGGCATCCATAAGGTCTTCATTTTTTTAAAGGTAAATAAAATAATGGATATCATCCTCCAAAATGCGTATACTCACCAAAGGATTTGCCATCCGTGAAAACCAAAACCTAAATAATGAACAACAATGTATACAAATTTAAGGATTCGCCACCTTCATCGAACCAGGCCTCGAGCGTATTCCTGGCTGTCTTTTTTACTTCTCATTGCATTGGGAAGTTGTCAGAAAAGCTGTAGCCTGACCCGAGTGATAAAGACTGACTCCAAAAAAGTGGAGGTTGGTGGAGTTCCTGTGATGATTCGGGCTGCGCTCAAAAAAACCAATCGTTACCGTCGTAATAGCCGGGATTTGTTTGATGTTTCCAAGACATCCTCTTCTTATCGGGTAGTAGTAGAGGTGGAAATCAAAGGCAAAAAATACCACTTGAAATCCATATCAGCTAAAGCGAAGGAAGACTTGGAAAAGTATGAAGACAGGGTGACACTCAAAGCAACTCCTCAGGGAGAATACATTGCAGCGGCTTATGAGGGCAATGTACGAGTAGTTTTACAAAAAATAAACAACCGGTATTACCGCTCTCCTTACGGTAAAAAATACGAAAAACAACCTCTGGATAAGCTCAATTTAACTACCTTGCCTAATGAAGCTACCCTTTTGCAAGATGTGATTTATGGTCGGATTCGAGTACCAAGCGACTCGACTTTTATGAAGTATTTTATCCAACAAAATCTAAACGAGGAAGCAACCATTGCGGTGTTTCGTCGATGGCCGCAAAAAAAATTGGCCAATGCCTACTTTACCCCCGATCGGATTCGTGAAATCGAGCGCAAATACCCTAAATGGAGGGCTTTGGCTAAAGCAAAAGCAAATAAATTTTTGAAGTCAAGGCGAGGGGGCATCAAGAAGCATATTCCAAAATACATTCAATTGTTTCTGATGTTGGCCACTGAGGCCGAGATAAAAGCCTTGGATGCTACCTTGGTAGATAAATGGGGAAAAACCTTCGAGGAGGTGGCCACGGCCTATTTTCTGGAAAGAGTTCGAATGAGCGATGAAGCAGGGGCCACGCTTGACCAACGTTACATTCGTCAAATAGAGGCCAAAAGTATCAAATTGTTGGCAGGAAACTCTAAAAAGTACATCAAACAGGCGGTATCGTTTCTGCTATTGATGGGCAATCATCAGGCAGTACAAAATTACCTGGACCAGCAATTGGAGCCAAGTAATTACTGGGACAACCAATACTGGGTGAAGCGGGCGGTGGATGACAATTATGAGCTGTTTCCAGCAAAAATGCAAAAACAAATTACCTCGTTTTATGAAAACTTGTTTTTTGAGTATGCTCGGGCCGAAAAAACCGACGATGGGCAACGTTCAACTACCATGAGTGTGATGAAAATTGCCAAGTTGTATAATTTTTTGATAGGGAAAGTAACTTGCCTACGCCTCCGCAAGATGCGCAAACAGTACGAAACCGAATACGACCGGGGCAGTCGGGTGTTTTTGAATAAATCGCCAGAATGTGATTGAAGTGAGCCCTGTCAGATAGGCTGTTCAGAATTAAAAAAAAGTACCCCTCGTTTTTAGTCTTGTCCAATAGCGAAGACGAATCATGTGGGACTAAAGTAGTCTAAAATTCCGGCATTTAGTATGTTGCCGTTAAGAATTTGCGTAATGAAGCCGTTAAAAACTGATCACTGACGCCTGGTGCAGTGCGGAGGGCTTTTGAGGGAAGGCGGAATGTTTGAGCAGTTTAGGCGTAATGAAGTAAATTTAGGCAAACATACTAGAGCCGCGGCGTTTTTGGTTACT
>CALDJV010000253.1 GCA_937899305.1 uncultured Cytophagaceae bacterium | reverse complement strand
TATTGGCGTCATCAGTAGCGCAGCCGAAGGATCTGGTTCTGGGTAACCGATACTTTATTTTCAAGGACTAAAAACAGCTAAGGCATCCCATTTTCGTCTGATAATCAAGCTCTTGCATTCCCTAAGCCGTTACTTTTTGCTCCAGCTCAAAAAGTAACCAAAAACGCCGCGGCTCTAGTATGTTTGCCTAAATTTACTTCATTACGCAAATTCTTAACGGCAACATACTAAATGCCGGAATTTTAGACTACTTTAGTCCAACATGGTTCGCCTTCGCTAATGGACATGACTAAAAACGCGGGGTACTTTTTTGAAATTCTGAACAGCCTACCTGTAAGGTATAAAGGCTGTTCTTATGACGTATATCAATATGAAAAAAATTGCATTTCCCTTTTTTACCTCCATGTTTTTGGTGGCTGGTGTAGCTCACTTTATCGTGCCAGCTATTTTTGTAAAAGCCATGCCTCCTCTGTTTTCGCCCTCCCTGGCCGCTTTTTTAAACATACTGGTGGGCATCATCGAGATTGCGCTTGCAATTGGCTTCTGGACAAAATACCGACAAGTGGCAGTATATTTGGCCATGTTGATGCTCACCAGTTTTCTGGTTTTGATTCACAGTTGGCACTTATACATTGGTGAATTTCCTGGCTTTCCGGAAGTTTCTCCAGTGATATTATGGCTGCGCCTCATCGCTCAGTTCATCTTGATTTATTGGTTTTGGTTGGTTCGAAATGAGCGGTTCTAAACCTGTGGATTGTGCGAAGGTAACAGTATTACAGTGTTACAAAATAACCTCATAAGATATCTTAGTTTTACCTTTTTTAGATTTGATTTTTCGTAATTGAATTTCACCAATTTCTTGTGCATTGGGCATATGGGTACCTCCACAGCCACAAGCCGCGAATCCTTCAAAATTGACAATACGGGCCGATTTACCCGGAGGGGCGCTAATGCCTTGCTGTTGCGCTTCTTCAAAAGTTAATTCTTTGACAATCACTGCTGGATTTTGAGCAGTAATTTCAGTCAACGCAGCTTGTATCAGAGGCAGCACTTCAGCTCCATTCTCGAGTACTCCTTCGTACTCTACATATGGTCCTTCTGGAAAATGAAACCCTTTGGTGGGCGTGATTTGCGTCAATTGCAACTGCTCCACGGCACAGTCTAGCAAGTGCCCTGCCGAGTGTATCTTGGCGTGCTTGATACGTCTTTCCTGATCTATTTGCAAAGTCACACTTTCGCCAGAGGTGAAATTCCCACTAGTGAAGCTTCCAAAATGCCAAACCACTCCATCGGCATCCAGTCTTACATCTTCTACCAAAAATATTCCCGAAGGCCCTGCGATTTTGCCTTGATCAGCGGGTTGTCCTCCTCCTTGAGGGTAAAAAATAGTATTAGATAAAATAACCGCATTGCCTTTTTCGTGTTGGCGTATTTCGAGAAACTGGGCAGAGGTTTCAAACAAAAAAGTGTCTTTGAGATAGTCTAATTGGGCCATAAATCAGTTTTATGTTGTTGATTTGAACAGCCAAAATACAAAAAGAAGCGCAACCACAAGGACTACGCTTCTTTTTTTCCTCTAACAAATATCCAGTCTTCGATTTATTTCTCGGTTTTTTCTCGGACAATCAAATATTTTTTTACGTACTCAATTTCAGTATCCACTCCTTTTGCAATGTCATCAATTGATTTTTTCACGGTGATATCTGGAATCACTCCCTTGTCTTTTTGAAGTTTTTCGGGATATTTAATCGGCATATAACCACGCATTACAGGTAAATCAATTTCCATTTTGGTGTTCGGCAAAGTCAAGTAAAATATTTGTCCGCCAATGGGGCCTTCTTTGCTCCCTCCCGTTTCTTGACCTATAATGGTACCCAGGTTTTGTTCTTGAATATGCGCCAAAGTACTGGTACCCCCTGAACCATTATGAGCACTGCACAGTACATATACTTTCCCCTTGAACCTGTTTTTAAAGGGTTTGAACTTACGGTCTTTTCCTGGCAAAAATTCGTACATCCCATTAGCCTGCTTTTTGAAAAAACGCGCGGGTGGAGTCAGCGCTTTTTTGTTCCAAGTATTGAGGTAAGGCAACAATTCTTCTGCTCGGTAGTTTTTCAACAATGTTTTTTCACCAAATTTAAAGGGGCGATCATACAAATAACGTAAAAGCGCTACTGCTGCATCAGTCAATCCCCCTGAATTACCCCTTAGATCTAGTATCAACCTTTTGGCTCCCTTTGATTTCATAGTAGCAAAAGCTTCTTTCAACCGTTTTTTCCAGTTTTGCTTCATTTTCCAGGTCACATAAGTTCCAATTTCCAGGTAAGCAGTTTCATCATCCCACATAGCAAAACTCCATAGATCATCGTAAGTCTTGTTTTTGCCAAAACGCGCCAACATATTGGCTTTCCATTCCTTCTTAGTAAGTGCTTTTACAGCAAATAGTACTTTTTTACCGCCTTTGTATTGTTTTACTTCCAGGTCATAGGTGGCCTTTACCGGAAAAAACAACGGAAAATAATAGTCGAAAGCATAAGACTCCATTTGGGCCATTTGCTGAGGAAAGGCATTTCCATCTTTTTTGACCACCGTTCTGAAGGCTTTTACAATGTCAGGCATTGCAATGCCGTTGATCTTCAAAATTTCATCGCCTCTTTTCAGTTGGTATTCATTGCTTAGGTCTTTAGTAACAATCATTCTTTCGTCCAGCATTTGAAACTTGAATGGAAGTTCGCGAGGATTTTCTCCGTAAATTCGCTTTCTCACTTCATCATTCATATTCCAGGGATTGCAATATGTATGACTGCATTTGATTTTGGCAGTAAATTGGGAAAGTAAACGGACGAGGCTACGTTCGGTCTGAGGAGTTTGCAACGCTTTTTGCAAATCAGCAAAATGTTGATCCATCGCTTGCTGCGTATTAAAACGTGTCAAACCAGGATGCAGGTGCTCCAGGGCTTTTTTCAAGATTTTAAAATCGGCCTGCTGTTGGGCTACAGTAAACGACTTGCCCTCATTTTGGGCTTGAGTAAAAGAAAGGCTTAATAAAGTCAGCCAAATGGTGAATGTGATTTTTTTCATTGCTCCTAAATGTTTAAGGTGAATCATTGTGCGCTTATAAAATCACCATTTTCAAGAGATATGCCACTTTTATAAACCCTTATCTATCAAATATTTAAGCTTCACTTTGCCTATTTTTTATTTTTGAGGCTGTCCATTCAATCTCCTTTCAATGTCCATCAATGGACACTTGTCCTGGTTCTTTTCTGATGACATCGTTCATAATAGGGCATCAAAAAAATGGGTAGAATTTCCCTGAATGAGTCACTTATTGGTGGCAGTGCGTAATGACAATACAGACAAAAGTGGTTTATTTTTATCTATATAAACCAACAGAATGTATATAGTTCAATGCCAATACTATAAAAAAGCAAACTGGAAAAGCAGGAAGGCGTTATTCTATAAAAACTCACGTAACCAATTAAATCATTCAATGTAACATCATTTACTCATTGCTTATTTCTTTATCTCCAATTACACACTCCATGATGAGTAGTTAGTAGATGTACTTGTTCCATATTAACTCTGAAATTTTATACAAATGAAGAAATTGACTTATCTATTCTCTTTACTTTTTATGTTTTCTTTATTGGTAAGCACTCAACAGGTTCAAGCTCAAAGAAAAAGATTAAGAGTAAAAAAACGCGAAGTAAAAGCCGGGAGAATGGCGCGTAAAGAAGCTCGTCGTTTCAAAAAAGCAGGTTGGAAAGTTTTACCGGGTTCTTTACCAATGCAAAAATTACTGGATCGTTCCTGGAGAAAACAATTGACCGAAGATAATGAAGGGAAAGCAACTTATATTTGGGCTTCTGGTAATGGAGTAGCAGGGTCGCAAGCTGCCGCCGATATGCAAGCCATGGAAGTAGCCAAATTACAATTGGCTGGACAACTGGAAAGTAACCTGACCGCCATCGCCAAAACCTCTATTGCCAACAACCAAACTACCAAGAGTAAAGCTGAAACGTTGACCAAGGTGGTCACTGCGGCTAAAAATACCATCATCACTCGTTTGCGTCGGGTAGAGCCCACTTACAAAATTTACCGTGAAGTTACCGAAGAAATTCGTCGTAAGAATCGTCGCCGAGGCATTGATGTGAAAAATGGCAACATAGAAGTACAAGTCATGCTCTTTTACAATAAAAAAGAAGCGGAAGCAGTAGTAGAAGCCGAAGTAAAAAAGGCCTTGAAAGACGAGGTAGATGACGTACACAAAGAAGTAAACGATTTGAAAAAGGACAATTAATACGACCACCATATTTATTCAATACAAATTTGAACCAATAATATTCTTTAATTTATAATTCATACTAAATATAGGGGTTAGATATCGTTTTGTATCTAACCTCTTTTTGTGTATCTATTTATCTTATAATGTCTTTAGTAAAACTACAAAAATAACTTAATCCATTTAGCTGATCTCTGGCCGTTATACTTCGTTAAAAAATAGGGCGAATAGCGCTGCTATTAGCCAATTTTTTAAACTTGTCTAACACCAAGATATTGCACTAAATTTGAATTAGTTTATTTCTTCCGTTTTACTTGTCAATCCCATTAGAAGCCTAAGCCCATGAAAAACTTCCTATTGTTATCATTGATACTATCGCTTATATTGAATACCGCCCAAGCCCAACGGATTATTTCGGTAAGTGGTAAATCTCAAATTTTATTGAATGATGCTTATTGCATCGGCGAGGTAAAAAAATTGGCCATTGACAAAGCGAAAATTGATGCTTTAGAACAAGCCTATGGGCGGGTAATCGTACAAGGAACCAGTACCTACATAGAAAATATAAGAACGGGTGAAAAGGTAAAAACCAATACCAAAATGAATACCATTGCCAATTCGATGGTAAAGGGAGAATGGGTGAAGACAAAGTCCAGTAAATTGGAATGGGTGATCCGAAAAAAATCCAAAGGAGGGCAAGAACTTTGGCTTATGTGCGAGATCAAGGGTTCGGCTCGGGAAATCAAAGCAGGGAAAGTAGACTTTGAGGTATTTACAATGAAGTGTAATAACGAGCTCAATAAATGTAAAGCTTCTCAGTTCAAAAGTGGAGAAGAGCTCTATATGCATTTTAAAACTGCTTCTAAGGGGTATTTGAGTATATTTATGGAAGAATCAGGCAAAGTTTACCGACTTTTCCCCTATACCAATATGCACGATTCTTACCAAAATGCAGTACCAGTAAAGGCTGATCAGGCATATACTTTATTCTCCGAAAAGCACTACGATTATTTCAAAAACTCTACTCCCGACGAAATCATGGAATACTTGATGAGCACCGGGAATCAATCTCAGTTATTTAACCGGGTGTTTGTGGTATTTTCTAAAAAGCCTTTCAAGAAACCCATTCTTTCAGAAAATAACGATGGCTTGAAAATAATCGCTCCTGATAAATTTCAGAAATGGCTGGGAGCCAATCGAGCGGTAGATAAGTCTTTTCAGGTGAAAAATATCGATATTATAGTGACTCAGTGATTTATTATTGATGATGGACTTTTGATTCAAGGTATTTTACCTCAGTAGGTCATCGAATAGGAAGTTGCATTTATGACCAATAATGTGCTTAAAATCAATACTTTAGGCCTGCATTTTTTTAGAACTTATCAGGCCTAAAGCATCTCAGTATATTTTCACCCTCCTGAGCCAAAAGTAATATAACCAACCAATTGATCGGTACGAGCATTTTTTGGGCGATAATATACAAACACCTCGTATTGGTTGCGTGCCTTGAAGTGGCTCCCCTCTATTTGCTGAAAAAACAAGGTGCCCCCTTCATCAGGTTTGTGCCCATACATATAATCATAAATACCCTGCTTAAGAAAAAGAGTCGCTTCGTATTGTTGGGTATCTAAATTGTAACTCATTTCGTTTGCTGGCGAGGTTTTCCAATTGTTAAACTTACCTATCACGTATACATTTTCGTCTAACTCGTCGCACTTCAAGGTAAATTTTACGTTGGCATAATCGGTCGCAAATTTAGCATCTCCACCACGTTCATCTTGTACAATGTATCCTCCATTAAAATCTTGCCTTGTAACATAGTCTCTGCTCACTCGAGGCTGATCTACCTCCAGTGTAACCATATTGCCTGATTTTAAGGTTTCTGCACTGTAAATTCGTTGCCCAATAAATTGAAAACTACTCATATCGAAACGACGAAACTCATTCCCCCCCCGAAATGCCTTGGCATTTAGTGCCGTTTTATACAGCAAATTTTTATTGGCTCGTTCCCGCGCGTTAAACTTGGTAAGCAAAATGGCATTGTCCCAGCGTTGGTTTTGGCGAATCAGTACTTTTACACCTTGCGGGTTCTCCAACACTTCTCCTCCATAGTGTACCTTACAAACAATGGTTTGTCCAGGGTTATTTTTACCCGACGCAACCGCAGCAGCAGTTACTTCCCATTTTTTCTCATATACCATAAAGCGTCTGATGAGGACAAGGTCTCGTTCGTGCCCTTTTCTAAATACCTTGATTAAATAATTACCTGACGCTTTTACTGGAGGTATTCGAAAAGTATAATGGAAATACTTTTGGCGCGTGTTATAAGAAGACCTGGGGGCATCAAACTCAAACAAGTTGAGATCATTGACAAACTCAATTTCATTGAGACTCGAGATCTTCCAATTTTGATTACAATGGATAATTTTGGCACTGAAGCTAGATCTTTTGGTGCTCAAATCATCAAATTCCAATATCAATGGGGCAGTTTGTCCCAGATAAATTACCGGCGACTCCAGGCTTTGGGTAGTAATATTGCCCAATGGATATAGCATCACTGATTTTAGGGAAGGTTCATAGTTAAAATCGTGGGTTACAAACTTTTTGTGTGCGAAAGGATCCACTACTTTCTTTACTTTATCCTTGGTAATGGGTGGAATTGGAATGCAACGGGTAAAAACAATTGCAAAAAAAATAATTAATAGTCTCTTCATATCCTCACAATACAATCTGCCAAAAAATAGTCGTAACATTTAGCATACCGACAAATTTAGGTAAATGCTGTCTTTCGAACTGACTCGGAGTCAAGCCTTGATTGGGATATTATAAGGGCCTGACTATCCCAAACAAATATATTAAAAAATAAAGTCCATATTTATAACATGAACTCGTTTCAAATTTACTCAATTTAATCGCAAGATTAAACGAAACTTTTCAAAACCTATTCCATAAAAAAACACCACCTTTTTTTGGCTATAAAAAGTGGTGCTTTGATTTTATATAAATAACGTTTTACTTCTTACCGACTTTATCTTTAGCGGTTTTTTTTACGGACTGATCATTTTTTAAGCGCTTCGATACTTCTAAAAATGGCCCCGTTACTATCTCTTCATTTGCCTTAAGTCCACTCAGAATCTCGATGTTCTCAAAATCACTAATTCCGGTTTTTACCTTGCGAATGACCACTTTATTCGTTTTTGCGTTGTAGACGAATACTACTTCCTGAGGTTTTTGTTTTTTCTTCTTTTTCTTCTCAGCCTCTTTAGCTCTTGTGTTCTCTTGGTTTCTTCGGCCTCGTCTTCCCTTGTTTTTTTTCTTATCTTCAGGCTTGCGGGTAGTCACCGAAGCCAGTGGCACTGATAGCACATCGTTTTTCACATTGGTTCTTATTTCTACCGAAGCAGTCATACCTGGCCTGAATGGTGCCATTCTTTTCTTCTGCTTGATCAAATCCTGGTAAGACTCCTGTAAGATCCGAACTTTCACCTTAAATTCTGTCACTGCGTCTGCCGAAGCCGTTGGGTTGGCTGTATTGGCAATCTCAGTTACGATTCCTTTAAATTTTTTATTTTGAGTAATGTACGCATCTACTTCTATATCAGTAGTGTCTCCTAGTTCTACCCGCACAATGTCATTCTCATTTACATCTACCTGCACTTCCATATTGTTCAGATTGGCAATCCGTAACATTTCAGTACCTGCCATTTGAGCGGTACCCACTACCTTTTCCCCTGTTTCTACATCTAGCTTAGAAATGGTGCCACTCACTGGTGCATATACTGAAGTACGAGAAAGGTTATCTAAGTTTTGAGTTACATTCGCTGCCGCACTCTGGGCATTAAATTTGGTAGCTTCTACATTCTGTTTGGCGGACTCCATCTGTTGCTTGGCTACCTTAAAATTGGCCTCTGACAACTGAAAATCAGCCTGAGAAATTACTTTTTGTTTGTAAAGCCGCTGGTTACGATCATATTCTAGCTTGAGGCGATCATAATTGGCTTTTTGTTGCATATAGGCTGCTTTGGCTTGGGCGGTAGCGGCATTTCTAGAGCTTAGTATTGCTTGGGAATTATCCAATACAGCTTGTAAGTTGTCCGGTCTGATTTTTAGCAGTAATTGCCCCTTGATTACTGAATCACCTTCCTGCACATGCACTTCTACTATTTCCCCTGATACATCTGGACTGATTTTCACCTCAATTTCAGGCTGAATTTTCCCCGATGCGCTTACTTGCTCAACAATGGTTACCTTCTTGGCTTTTTCAATAAAAACTTCGGTCACTTCCTTTTTACCAATCCAGCCCGCTGCACGAGCTACTACAAATCCTGTCACAATCAATACCACGACAATGACAATGTTTCTACCAAGCCGTGATCTTCTTCTTTTTTTCTTTTTAGCCATCTTTAAATTAGTAAATATAGGTTTTAGGTTACACTGATCATTAGGAATTGTTCAAAAATAAACTCACATTTTTAGAGGTGATTTTTCGGCTTGATATTTCGTTATTTTTTAGCCTTTGGCAGAGCTCGGCACAGTATAACTGTAGCCATCGGTTTTGCCCATAGCCTGCTATGAGCGCAAAAAAT
>CALDJV010000252.1 GCA_937899305.1 uncultured Cytophagaceae bacterium | reverse complement strand
ATACAAATTAGAAACATAAATTGGGAAACTTATTTTTGTTTCATCCCTTAGTTGATTGAGGAAGTATTTTCATGAAAAGATGTGTGTTTTCGTTGTTGATTACCGCCAGTAGGGCAAGTAAGCTGACATGCTTGCGCATTAATATCTTTTGAAAACACTTTGGTAGTTACAATGTGAGGCCCTATGTCTTTAGGATGAGACCCTTTGACTATTAAAATTCTTTTTTCTGGGTCGTTAATCTCCAGTGGTACACTACCAGATCCAGGAGTTACTACCAGGTTTTGAGTATCTAGAGCTATAAGCCCTATGCGATTTGTTTGGCCATGTTTTTTGAGAATAGAACCAATCTCTTCTAACATTTCAGGAGATGGAGCAGGTGTATCTCCATTCTTGCCATACTCTAATATAACTGTTTGAGTCATTTAACTAATTTTATGGTTTAACTTTTTACTTTTCGGCCAGCTTTTCGTCGCTCATAGTCCTGAAACCTTTGATTGTCAAATAAGTATATTCTCCCATCAATTTCATAGCCATCTAATTCATCTTCTTCAACTATCAATTTCCTAACATGTTGCCGGGTTATATTTTTGATCTCTCCCGCCTTTTTTAATGAAAGAAGTTTTCTTAAATCTACATTTATGGGTTTGGTTGAGTTTTGTTCTACTATAACGAGCATTGTTTTTTTACGCAAAATAGGTAACATTTGTA
Organism: uncultured Cytophagaceae bacterium; assembly: GCA_937899305.1. Classification (GTDB taxonomy): domain Bacteria; phylum Bacteroidota; class Bacteroidia; order Cytophagales; family Microscillaceae; genus Microscilla. The sequence goes on along the minus strand of CALDJV010000252.1, from coordinate 8,170 downwards.
ATGTATTAAAATTTTTGGAAATAAAAATGTGAATTAGCCCTCTTTTTTGAATAACAATTTAAACCTATTTGCGATTAGAAACACCGAGTACTCTGATTGCATTCTGTTTGTTTATCAGGTGTTTACGCTCATTTATTGTATAATAAAGAATATAAATAAAATATAATTAATAGATTTTTTGTATATTTGTAATAACATAAAAAAAGCTCCTGACTTTTGGTGTAGGAAGTTAAAAGCCAGGAGCATAAAGTGAAAAATATTATGCAAAATTTACAAAACTTCATTAATGATGCAAGGAAAAGGTATAAACCTAAGAAAGTTCCTTATTTTACCCATCCGTTTCCTGATGTAACATTTCATTCAAGCAAAGGCCTGGAGAACCAAGTTTTTTTTGAATATGACAACCAATTGTGGTGGTTCTTTTTTACCCAAGGATTATTAACAGAAATAAATTCTTTTTTCAAAGATTCCTTGAATGAAAGAGCCAGTAAAGATGAATGGTTGTGTAATCCAGAATTGAGCTTGGTTTTGGTAAGATTTATCCATGAATTTCATAGCACCTTGGTTAAGAAGGCTGATCTAGAATTTTTGACGCATTTTCTAAATTATTGTAATTCTTTTGAAGATAAGTCCTTGAGTGTTGCCCTTGTCAAGGATGGCTTTAAAATAAATGGAAGCATTGTAGATGAAGGCATGAAACTGAATACAAAGGTATTTGAGTTAAGTTATCAGGGAATTGATGTTACAGCAGCCTTTGCAGCAGCCGGAAGTATGGATATTTTTGAAGAACAGCTATCAGAAGTCTTTCCCTTTGTACTTGCTTTGGAAGATTTAGATGAGTATAAAAGCCATTTACAGAAAAACGAAGCTGAAATTGAATGTGCTGCCTAGTTTTTTCATCCCACCAGAAGCCCTTTTTTGGTGGGATAATGATATTTTTATTGCCCATAAACAACCCAACTCAAAAACCCTCCTTTTTTTTGTTTATATTGCGATTTATAGCACCACTTGGTGTATTCATCCAAATCCCCTTCAAATAATCTAATTTACCCACCCAAGGTAGTGGTTGGACAATTTCAATTGCCAATCATACCAAATGAACAACCTTTCAGTAGGAGTTTTATTTAGCATTGTTGATGGTTACTCGAGGGAAACCAATAATATTCGAAATCAATTCAATATTCTAGGAATCGCTTCTGAGCAACTTGCCGAAAAGGTCAATCAAAGCATGATGACCATTAGCATTGGCATGTTAGCAGTGCGAGCAGGTGAAAGAATTCTTTCTCCCCTACAATCAGCCGTAAAGGTTAGTTCAGTATTCAATAAAGAAATTTCTAAGGTAGGAGCGCTTGCCAGAGCCTCTAATACTGAGCTTTCTGCCATGAAAGATGCTGCGCTAGACCTTGGAAAAAAAACTGAGTGGTCCGCAAAACAAGCGGCCAGCGGGATGAGCTTTTTGGCAATGGCAGGGTTTTCGGCCTCGGATACCATCAAAGCAATGCCTGGCCTCTTGGATTTAGCTTCAGCTGGTAGCCTTCAACTTGCTAGAGCTTCTGATATTGCCTCCAACATACTTTCCACATTCAGTTTAAAAGCTAGTGAAAGTAACAGGGTTGCTGATGTTTTGGCACGGACTGCCACCAGGGCCAACGTAAATGTGAGCCAGATTGGGGAGTCTATGAAGTTCTTAGGGCCAACTGCGGCTTCAATGGGAGTCTCGCTTGAGGAGGCAAGTGCTGCCATTGGTATACTTGGAGATTTTGGGCTTCAGGGGTCCATGGCTACTTCTACTTTATCTTCTGCCATGTTACGCTTTACGAAGCCTACCAGAGCCATGACTGACACAATGAGTAACTTGGGGATTAAAGTCTTTGATACTCAGGGTAAGTTTAAAGGGCTGGCTGGGATGTTAGCTGAGGTAGAAAGGGCTACCCTAGGAATGACAGATGAACAAAAAGCAAATACTTTGGCAGTTTTATTTGGCGCAAGAGCCTATAAAAACGTTGCCTCTTTGCTAAATGCTCAAAAGGAAGTCATTATTGATGGAAGAAAAGAGACATTGAAGGGATCGGCTGCATTGAGAGGTTTTACAAAAGAAATGATGCAGGCTACAGGTACTGCAAAAAAAGTAGCAGGACGAAAACTTGATAACTTGGTTGGTGACATAACCAAGATGGGTTCAGTTATGGAAGGGCTAAAAATCACAATTGGTGATGCATTGGAGCCATTACTTAGACCTTTTGTACAATTTCTTACCATGATAATTAGTAAATTCAGTGTTATCATGGATAGCCCTCTTGGAACATTTATTACTATTCTAGCGGGTGCATTTGGTGTTTTATTGACGATTTTGGGAGGAATATTGCCAATACATTGTTGGCTCTAACCATGAAGATTTTAGGAAAAGAGAAAGAAAGGCAAGCTTTTTTGGATAAGGGCTTGCTGTTTGGTTTAAAAAGATTGACTGTTCACACTTTAAGGCAAGTCAAGGCTCTTTTCTCTATGCGAAATGCCATGATAGCCTTGAGTACGGCTGGTGTTCTAGTGGTAATATTCGGTATTATTGAAGCTGTTGAATCGTTTCAAAATGCCGTTAACGAAGGGAAAATAGCTACTTCAGGTTTTGCCCGTTTTCTTCAACAAGTGGGTGGAATAATCATGGGGGTTTGGAATGCTGTCAGAAGTTTTGATGGTAAAACTTTCAATTTTGGAGGATTGGAAGGAGCCTTGAAGAAGTTGGGAATCATGGAAACAGTCAAAGGAATTATCAGTTGGCTTTTCCGCGCAATTGAAATTGGAAGAGGAGTAGTTTCAGCCTTCAAGGAAATATTCAGCTTTATCAAATCTATGGTTACTCCTATTATTGATTTTATTAAAAATTCATTCAATGGTTTTATAAAAAGCTTGGGGATTGGTGGGCTTACAATTAAGAAAGCGACCAGTTCATTTGCTGAAATGAGACGGATTGGACGAATTTTGGGATTTGTGATCATTGGCGTATTAGTGCCGGCATTCGCTTCTTGGGCAATAAGTGTTATTGCTGCTACTTGGCCAATACTCGCTGTGATCGCGGCTGTCGCAGGTGTAATTGCTATTGTCAGGAATTGGGGAAGTATAGTTGATTGGTTTACAGATCTTTTTAATAATTTTGAGACAAGGCTAGATCAAGGGATACAACAGATCAGTGTTTGGTTTGGCCAACTTGGAGTTTGGATTCAGAAAAAATTAAGCCAATTGGGGGAATGGCTTATGAAAAATGTTCCCAAATACTTACCGATAGCCTTTAAAAAAGCTCTTCAGCTTGCAAAGGTTATATTTATTCAAATCCCGTCATTTATTATTCGTAAGATGGTACAGTTGAATGTCTGGTGGTTGCGTAATGTGGCCAGATTCATCAGCAGAGGATTTATGATGGGGCTAAGTTTGGTTCGCCGTTTATTTACCCAAGCTATCCCCTGGCTAATCAACAAGATTGGAGAGTTTCTTTGGTGGGGTATCAACAACGTGCCATTTTTTATTATTGATGCTTTTTTTACTGCAACCAATTTTGTAATTAATCTGATTGGGAACACAGTCTCCTGGTTGGTGAATAAATTTCTTGAATTTTTGAATTGGATGGTTTTTGAAGTACCTAACCTCATTGGTCAGGCATTTTTAATGGCCGTTGATTGGGTTGTGAATACCGTTTCTCAATTTATCAACTGGATGTTTGTGGCCATCCCAGGTTTGCTTAACTGGATTTGGACATCAGTTACCCAAACCATTCCCAACGCCTTTCGACAAGCGTTTGCATACGTGCTTGAGCTTGCTGGAAGACTTTGGGAAACCCTGGGAGGTTGGGCAGATGCCTTTAAGAATGTGGGCAAAAGATTATTTAACGCTTTATGGGAAGGAATGAAAGGTGTATGGCGAAACCTTACTGGATGGGTATCAAATGCTTTTAGTTGGCTGACAGGCGGTAGTGACGATAATAGTGGAGAGAGTGCTGGTCCAGGTATTGCAAATCCTAACGCACGAACCAGCACAGAAATAGACTCTTCTATATTGGATAAGAACCTTGGTCAGTCAATAGCTAATAGAAACAAAATCTTCAATGGGGGTACAAAGGAAACCGTCACCAAAGAGGAGGTCTTAAAAACTGTGCAACTATTGGTTAATCTGGATGGGCAAACAATAGCAGATCAAGTAAATCAACTTAATCAAGATCAGTTTGATCGTCGCAATGATTAATTTTCGTAAGAAAAATCGAATAAAAGAGCTTTGATAATTACCTCATATATTGCATCCAAACTCGAGATTTTAAAGGTTTTTTGGATATAGTTTTGTAATGGGAGATAATATGCGTTATACATCTTTCCAGAAAAGATGGTTTGCCCCATTTTACTGGTATTTAAATCAAAGAAAAGTCCAAATGTTTCAATAAATCCCCTAAGAAAAATCTGTATCTCCGATTTTTTTCTTAGAAACTGGATAGTATCAATTACTACTTGATCATCGTACAGAGGGGTGGCCCAATTAAAAAAGTATTTATCAAACTCGAAATTGATTTTGGCTTTTTGAGCACAAAAAATAATCTCAGAACTACTACCAACCACAAGAGAATCTTCATACCTAACCAAGCATTTTTGCTTTACAAGATCCAATTCTGCCTTTGTGATTAATCCGTAAAAGGGAAACTTGCCAAGACTTCGCATGTCGTAGTCCTGGTTTTTAGACGAGGAATGATAAATGTTTGTGTTTGTAAAGTCAATCAATTTTTCCCGATTACCTAAAATAGCTAAGTCATTCTGGACCATGACATCTAAATGATCCAAGTCAACTTTTCCCTCTGAGAGCCAATTAGTGTTATATAGGCTAACTACCCGATAGTCTTGTTTTTTGCATTCTACAAGTGTGCTTTTTACATTTTTTTTTAATTGCCTACCTTCTCCCTGACCCATAAATATTGCATCATGGGCGAGAAATAGGACCTTAATTTTTTCCATACATTTTCCTTTTTTCGTCGCAAGATTAAAAAAAAAAGGAAAATTTAAAAAAGCCTGATGAATTGCTACACCTTTGATTATCAAATCAAAGCATAAAAAAAGGGATACTTGCATCCCTTTTGATTACCCTGGTAGGTTATATGTTGTTTTCTTCTTCTTCTTCAAAAGGATCAAATATCTTAGCGATTTCATCAATAGCCTCTAATTCGTGGGATTTTGCCTTTGCTTCCATGGCTTTTTGAATAGCTTGATACTTATCACCCTTGAAAACTTTGAAAATGACTTTGTATTTGGGCATCAATATCTTTCTTAAAGTTTCGCGGGTTTTTATTTGGTGAGTATTGCCTTTGATGACTACGATTTTGTTTTTTTTTGCAAACTCAACTGCTAGTTGCTTTAATAAAATATCATCATTGTAAGACTTGTTGTATACTTCCTTTAAGCTATCAATATCTATTACTGGGATACCAAGGTATTCATTAAGCCTTTGAGCCCAGGTTTCTTTCCCTGTATAGGGAAGCCCTACAAGAACAAAAATGATTGGAGACTCTATTTCATCAAGAGTTTTTACGCCAATTTCCAGGGCTAGTTGGATTTTCAAATCCCCTGAGATCAAGTCCTTATCAGGAATCAGTTTCACAGTTATTTGCTCTCCATCCATTAAGCTGTTAAAGCTAAACTTTTGAGGTTCATAACCTACATAACTGACTATACCAAGTGCTTCAATTGTTGGAGATTCTAATTTTTCCCCAGTCTTTGCATCAATTACTCGAAAATTTTCCATTCGTGTGTCTTTATATTTGATGTTCTTTCAGAATTATGGCAACCCGTTACTCCTCTCTGTAAATATAAATATTCCAAAGGTTATTATCAAAAGTAATTTTTTTTCATTTCAAATGTTATAGTCTGTTTGTTTTGTGATCAAAAAAGATACCTGATTTATTATGTGATTTTATATATAATTTATATACTTTATTGTCAAATTTAATACATTACATTTGGAATGTATTAGATTATTAACTACCTTTGTTTCAGGAAATTAAAAGAACAACAACTTAAAGTTAGGAAAATGGAAACTCTACAAAACACCCCTGAAAACAAACAAAAACTTACAAAGCTGTTAGGTACCGAATTTGGAGATTTAGCATTCACTACTGCCAAATTACAAGGCATCGATCTTGATTATAAAAAAAATAAAAAGGCGACACTTCATACTGTATTGGTAAAGGTGTCATTCATCAAAAGAGATGATTTTGAGAAAAATGGATGGGATGGTGAAACCACAACACGTTATGCATTGCTTAACTTGGATCATATCCCATCTCATGCCCACCCAAAGGGAAAAAGGAATTATGCTGAAGCTCATGGGTATACAACATACTGGGATGTGCAAAGACAAGGCTGGAGGAATATGAAGAATATCACTGAGTTTTTGCCTATCTGTACGCTTTCAACCCTTACAAGCTGGAATAGTGGGTATTTTGAGAGAGAGGATGTGATGACAATTGCAAAATCAATTCACGCCAATAAGCCTAAAAAAGACCCCAAAACAGGAGAAAAAATTAATGGCCGAAAGGCCTGGGGAGAAAGCCAAAAGATGGCTTGGGAAACAACGAAAGCCTTGATAACAATGCCTGACTAATTGGTAATAGGGGGATAAATCACCCCCTTATTTATTGCTCAAAGAATGTTTGCCCACAAATTCACTAATGAAAAAAAATAACCACAATGTTAAACTCATTTAAATATCAAGGTCTCATATTTATTCCTAAAAGAGCTTTTAGTAAAAGTGAATCAGATAAGGGGATAAAATTGCCCTTTAGGAGCATAGGTATGCATGCCTATGGAGAATCATCCAAACGTTTAGCTCGCCCTTATAATTACGAGGAATTTTATGAAGCAGCTCGTGCTAAAAATGGTGGAAAGTGCGAATTTGACGTATTCGAGTATAATGGGGAAGAGGTTGTACCTTGTGAAAACGAATTATTCCACTTAGACTTTAGCCGTTGCTCAACCTGGGAGCTTCCACCAATCCCAAAACCATCGTTGTTTAGTGTAACTGTTTTTTTTGGTGACCAAGAGGTCTTAGATTATCTAAATCATCAAGAAGTTGATTTGGAGAACTTATCAGATGGTTTTATTAAAACATATTATTTTGAAAACGCAGATCAATTGAAAGGTTTTGAACAAGGTTTGGATGCTATGCATGGTCAATTAGAATATACCTTCATTTAATTATTATCAATTATGGATTTAGAACAATTAACAACCGATTTTGCAAATTTAGAAAACCAAGTAGAAGCCACATTTTACCAAATACTTAAGAATAAGTCATATTTTAATATGCTGGAAGAAAAGGTTCCTCAAAATTTGGCCTTGCCCGAAATGATTGAATATGCTGAGGATAATAGGTTACTCAGGACTCTTCCAGTGGTTACTTTTCACGACCCAAAGGAAAATTGGAGTTTCTCTGGCTATGTTGTGACAGTATCTTTACATCAACTAAAAGTTATTGATGTTGAAGCTGGAATGGAGTATGATAATGTCTCCTTTTCAAATATATACTCTGTTAAAGATAAGCTTAAGGTTTTGACAGAAATGAGTCGTATTTTGCTTTATTCTTGCTAGTTGGTTTTATTTATTAAGTAAAACTAATTACATTTGTTTTATGACGAAAGCAGCACTGACAAATGAGGAAAACGAGGAGTGGACAAAACAAATACTTACCTTATATGAACAAGGAAAGAAAGAAGATAATCTCAAACAAGTTACTACTTTTTTAGATAAATTAGAACAATCTGAGCAAAGAGAAAACATAGAATATTATTTATCCAAGAATCAAAAAAAGAAGCTCAAAAAACTACGATACCAAGAAATGTTTCATTTTTTGAAGGCTCAACTTTTACCCAATGCCTTGAATGTTCCAAAGCTAAGACTTAAAGGCTTGAACAAAGTAAATATTTCTTTCAATGAATTTAGCGATTCCAAACCTACACTAATTTTATTACCGCGAATGGAAAACTTCCCAGTGGTAATCCAAGAACGTATTCAGTTCTATCAAAGCAGAAAAGATTACAAAACATTTACTGCTTTTGTAAATTCAGAAAATCCAGCCATTAGCTTATCTTTTGCCACAGAACATAAATACGCATTTAAGCAAAAGCCTACGGCCCAGGAAACCAGAG
>CALDJV010000251.1 GCA_937899305.1 uncultured Cytophagaceae bacterium | reverse complement strand
TAGCAACAAGAGATCAGTCAAATGTTGAAAATCCTGACCTTGCGGAAGGAGCTAGGTTATTGATGTAGTTTTACTTATCTATTCAAGAACCCTAATATACTCAGGCACTTATCTTGGACATATTATTAGGCGTTTATTTTGCAACTGGCTTAAACCGATAAATATGATAAGGAGCATGTTTACGCATATGTGACTTGCTTTGCAACATCTGATTGGGAATGTCACTATCGGCCAAATAGAAATAACCATCATTGGCCAACGCCAAACCATCGGCCCAACGAATTCTTGGATCTTTGATGAGCGTGTAGCCTTTTTTTTCAGGCGTCACTACATAAATGCCCTGATGCTCTACGTCAGTAATGTATACGTTGCCTGCTTCGTCGGTACGGATGCCATCACTCAAAGGTTTATCAGCTACCCTTTCTACACTTTGGGCAATGTCTTCCAGGCTTTTGGTAAAATCTACGCAAGTAGCACTAGGCACCCGATAAAGCCCTGACCCACCCATAGGAGCATAATACACGTATTTGCCATCTCTTGAAATATCCAATCCATCAATTCCAGTGAGTAGATCTACTGCGCCCCAGAAAAAACGCATTTTCTTCGCCGGAGTTACGGGTACATAACCTTCATCTTTTACACTGGGGTGTCCATCTAATAACCTTCGGCTCTTTTTGGTTTGGGTATCGTATACTACCAGTGATGGGTTACGACCAAAAAAGCTTACATCCGCTACAAACACATAACGGCCATCTGGACTTACCGTAAGGTCATTAAAAAACGACAATGTCTCTCCTACTTCTCCCGGAAACTCATATTGATGCACCAACTTGTTGGTTTTCAAATCAAATGCCAACAATTGCACCTTTTTGAAACCATGTTGCCCATGATCTATTGTCCAAAGGCGGTGTTGACCATCCACAAATACGCCTAATACCGTATTAAACAAGGTATTTTGGGCAGTTGCACTGGGGTATGGTACTGCTTTGCCTGCTACAATTTCCATCAATTTGTTGGTGGTGGGACGGCTTTCGGGATGAACGGTAAAAAATACTCGAGTTTTGGTGCCCTTCAATGAGGTAGCTGCTACATTTCCAATGGGTTCTGGGTAGCTAAAAAACAGTTCAATTTGTGCTTGAGAATACTTAGGCGTAGTTGATAAATCCTTGTAAGTTACCCCACCACCATATCGCAAGCGTAAAAATACCGTAATGCCTATCACCAGGACCACTAGAGTAATAAAAAACCATTTCAAAAATTTTTTAAGCCTTTTCATATTAAAATAAGTGAATGAATATTCATTTAAAATTCAAAAAAATAATCCAAATAAATGAACAATGATTCATCTATTTGGTAAAAAAATAGCTCAACGTTTGATGCTGTGCCAAGACATTTCAAAACAAGCCTGGATGGTTGCTTGTGTTATTTGGATATTCTTATCAAAATGTACTTTTACAATCTCGTTGACTGCACCAATCAAATAACTCAACAAAATATCGGCAGAGACTTCTTTTACCAGTCCCTGCTGTTGACCAGCTACAATCAATTACGCAATTGGTTGCAACAATGCTTCTGTTTTTTGCTTGGTATCCTTTCGCAAGTATGGCGACCTAAAATATTGTTCTAAAAATAGCATTTGGTGAGGGTCTCTACTGCTGACTTCCAAGTATTTGTACCACACACTTTTGAAATTCACAAAAAAAGGGGCTTTGGGCTGATATTCGCCTACAATTTCACTGGTATTTTGCTTTTTAAGGTGTAAGTACAGTTTATTGATCAAGTCTTCTTTGTTGCTAAATTCGAAACCATACATAACTTTTTAGGTATATCCTGGAAAAAAATCGGCATAG
>CALDJV010000250.1 GCA_937899305.1 uncultured Cytophagaceae bacterium | reverse complement strand
ATTTGGATTTGATCACAGTACCTACGCTCATTGTTAAATGGTTGCGCGAAGCGATCATTGGATTCTTATTTGCGCAAATATGATAATTTCTATTGCTCCGCCTTCGGCTCATTGTTGCATTGCTAAATGGTTGCGCGAGGCGGCGTATCATTTTTCATTTTACGTTTTTCACTTTTCATTCAATTAGTGGACTAGCGACTAAACAAAACTACCAACTCCTAACTATTAACTAAAAAACTGTGGACCGTCGACTATAGACTATCAACTACGAGCTATTAACTAAAAAAACATTCACGAAAAACAATACAACATATACAATGAAAAACCGAGTCTTGTCTAATATTTTAGGAATCGCATGCTTTTGTGCGTTGGGGTGGATGCCCCAAATTGTATCAGCACAACAAACTTTTACCGTGAAAGGACGAGTAGTAGACCAAAAAGGAGAGGGACTTCCTTTTGCTACAGTGTACATCAAAGGAACGACCAATGGTACTACTACCAACGATAATGGGGATTATTTTTTACCACTTAAGCAAGGGAACTACGAACTCGTATTTCAGTTCATTGGTTATCGGGCCACTACCAAACAGGTAAACGTTACTGGAGCCTTGACTCTGAATGTAACTCTGGAACCCGAAGTACTGAAACTCAAGGAGATTACGGTGACCGCCAATAACGAAGATCCAGCCTATGCGATTATACGCAAAGCCAGGAGAAACCGGAGAAAATATCTTAAGGAGGTAGAGCAGTTTCGTTGCAATGCTTATATCAAGGGATTACAACGTTTAAACAAAGCCCCCAAGCGAATATTGGGAATGAAGGTGACTGTAGATACAGGGATCGTATATTTTTCGGAGTCGGTATCGGAACTGAATTATAAAAAAGGCAACTACAAAGAGAAAATGATCTCGTCTAAGGTAAGTGGGAATAGTCGAGGGTTTAGCTTTAATCAAGCTTCGGAAATGGAGACCAATCTCTATAACAACATGATTAGCAATGCTGGTTTCAGCGAACGTGGGTTGGTTTCGCCCATTGCCAAGAACTCGGGATTGTACTATCGTTATAAATATGAGGGCTTTTTTGAAGAAAACGGGAAGATTATCAATAAAATACGTCTGATTCCGCGCAGAAAACTATCCCCTGCTTTTGCCGGATATATTTACATTGTAGAAGACGAGTGGCGGATTCACAGTGCCGAATTATCGTTGGGTAAAGGAGCAGTAGAGTTCATTGATTCGGTCACCATCAAGCAAATTTATGCGCCAGTAGGCGATGGTTCAGTGTGGCGCCCACTTTCGGTAAAATATACCTTTAGCTTTTCGGCTTTTGGGTTCAATGGAAACGGTTATTTCATTTGTGTGTATTCCAAGTACAACGTGAATCCCGCTTTTGCCCGGCGTTATTTCAACAATGAAGTGATGACTGTGTCGGTCGAAGCCAACAAAAAAGACAGTACCTACTGGAACGAGGTACGGCCTGTCCCCTTGACCACTCTGGAAGTGAAAGACTATCGGGAAAAGGACAGCATGCAGGTAATCAAAGAAAGCAAACCTTATAAAGATTCGGTAGATGCCAAACGCAATAAACTAGGAGTAAGCGACCTAATTATTGGGGGGTATACCTATCGCAATACTTACCAGCAAGAGCGATTCAGTTTTCCTTCCATATTGGGGATGTTACAGTACAATACGGTAGAAGGAGTGGTGGCCAATTTGGCGATGGGCTATCGCAAGGGCTTCAAAAACGCGAATGGCGATAACAACTACAAATACATCACGATTAATCCAAATGTACGCTATGGCTTTTCTAATGAACGGTTTCAGGCAAAACTCCGGACGTCTTATCGATTCAACCCTAAAAAATTTGCTACGGTTTGGGCCGAAGGAGGGCGTTTTATAGAGCAGTTTAGCCGAGTAGAATCCATTACACCGCTCATCAATAGCTATTATACCTTGGTCAATGAAGAAAACTTCATGAAAATATACGAGAAATCGTACGCCCAATTAGGCTATTCGCAAGAATTACTCAATGGAATTTATTTTAGAGGAAACGTTGAGTTTGCCGAAAGAAGCCCTATGCAAAACACCGCCAACGATAGATGGCGATTCATCGATAATCGGGAATTTAGCCCCAATGTGCCCGTGAATGAAGAATTGGCCAATACGAACTTTAATTATCACCAGGCGCTTACTTTGAATGTGGCGTTTCGCTTTCAGATCAAGCAGCGCTACATGAAGTATCCGGAACGAAAGTACATCCTAGGATCTGATTACCCCTCTATTTGGGTAGGTTACCGCAAAGGATTGGCTGTAGGGGCCAGCGATGTAGACTATGACTTACTGTATGCCACTATTTACGATAACCTGAATTTTGGAGTGATTGGTACCAGTAATTACACCATCCGAGGAGGTATTTTCTTGAATAATAATAAAATGTTTTTTATGGATTATCGCCATCCTATTGGTAACCAAACCTCGCTCTCTCGCACTGACTATCGTTCTTTTCAGTTGCTGGATTATTACAAATACAGCACTCGAGACCGTTACGTAGAGGGGCACTACGAGCATCATTTCAATGGCTTTGTGATGAACGGTTTTCCATTGATCAACAAGCTCAAATCTCAGTTGGTATTGAGCGCTCACTACCTATGGACGCCTACTTCACGAAATTATCTGGAATTGGGAGTAGGGTTAGAGCATTTGTTTAAAATACTTCGGGTAGATTTCATCGTTGGTTTGCAAGAAGGCAATCAGGTAAGTTCTGGATTCCGCTTTGGTTTTGGATTCTAATAGATAAAAACATTTTTACCCATCCTAAAGCTGGGCCTGTTAGAGGTTCAGCTTTTTTGCTGGGCGAAAGTTTGTATTTTTGGGCTTCGCTCACGTTTTGTCTATCTATGAAGCTTTCCCGAAAAACAGTTTTAATTACCTTGATTGTCATACTCAACTTGTTCAATGGGTGGGCCTTGTATCGTTGGTGGCTTCACCGTACCCACCAAGATACTACTCATAAAAAGATGGACAAGCCAAAGCCTGTACACACCCCAGCCAACGATACCCCAAAGACAAAAAAGCCCAAGATCAAGGAAAAACCGTTACAGGTATATTTACCCATACTGGGGAGTTCAGATAAGTTGAGTAATGCTGCTTTGGTAAAATTGTGGGCGTATCGGGAAACCCAGCGTAAGATGGCCCGTCACTACCCCAGCGAGCTTTATTTCAATGGAGATACGTCACGTCGAGTAGTAGCGCTTACTTTTGACGACGGCCCAGATAGAAAAATTACCCCACAGGTATTGAAGATACTCGCTAAATATAAGGTATCGGCCAGTTTTTTTTTGGTGGGCAATTATGTGAAAAAATATCCTGACATTGTAAAGCAAATTGTTGAGGCTGGGCATTTGGCGCTCAACCACAGTACTACCCATGAATCGTATCTTAAAAAAAGCAAGGCTTGGATCAAGCATGACTTATTGACTACCGAAGAGGCCATTTATCAGGTGATTGGCAAACGTCCGGCCCTGTTTCGCCCTCCTTACGGCGATATCGATGTTCAAATGATTCGAGAGATCCAGCAAAATGCGTACAAGCACATCATTTGGTCGTATGACACCCTGGATTGGACTGGAGCCTCGGTAGATACCATTGCCCAAGGGGTAATTCAAAAAGTACGGCCTGGCGAAATTATTTTGATGCATAGCCGTTCAGGAGTAGAAAATACGATCCAGGCTTTGCCTCAAATCATTCAAAGTTTACAAAAGCAAGGGTACCAATTCGTAAAATTGGATGAAATGCTAGGAGTGAAGGCCTACAAATAGCAAAAGCCAGGAACATTTCTAATTCCCGGCTTTATTATTTAGTAACGCTTTCAAAATAAGTGTCGAGTTTTAATGAAATTGCTCAAAGTTAAACGAGGCGCTTTTTGCGCTCGTAGCAGGGCTACGGGCAATAAAAGGAACGAAGTATAACAAAGAGGAATAAGTCTAAATCAGACAGTTATTGCGAACGCGTTACTTAAGTCATTTATTGGGCATCTGGAGTATTCTGACGCGTTTTTTTCTTACCTCGGAAGAGTAAATATAAGTTAATAAATAGCATACCTCCCAAATAAATCGAGAAACCACCTGTTTTGTAGCTGAGTACTTCAATGATATTTTGGCTACTGTAAAGGGTACCAGGATTAATTTTTAAGATAAAGAGCCCTACTCCAAGACTCAACAGGTAAAATCCTACCCTAAAAAGGCGATTAGTGGCCAAGGCAATCTCCAGGCGACCTCTAAAAATGTCTACCATGAACACTTGTCCGTTTCTGTACAAAGTATTTGCTACAAAGTAAGTGAGTGCCAACATCAAGGGCAAGTAAATGAAATAAGCAGTGATGATCAGAGAATTTTCCATTGTATGATTATTTATTTGAAAACATTGATTGCTTTGCAAGTCGGGCCAATACCCAAATATTGAAATAGTGCAGCCCCCCCAACACAACTAGCAGGTATCCCAACCTCAGAATCAAGATATTAGCCATCATTACCAAATTAGTGATGGTTTCCCAATCATTGAGGTTGAACATGATATAGCCCAGATTGATGAGGTAATATCCCGTAAGCAGCAACCGATTGATGGGAGTGACCCAACGAGGTTGTTGTATGAATATATCTTCCAGGTATATGCGCCCATTCTGGTAACACATCCAGCCTACTTTGATGGTAATGTAGAAGCTTACCAAAAGATAAATGAGATAAGTAATTGTGTTTAAGTTTTGCATTTGTTGTAAGAACGATAGCGGTTGTTATTTTGTTTCTGAATTTTCAGAAAATATTGAAAATAAAAAATAAGGCTTTTTTGTAAACAGATTTAATAATTAATTGATTAAAATTGTGTTAATTCAAAGTTCCAGAATATTAAGCACACTTCTTCTTACAATTTATGCCCCATTGTAAAACTAAGATTTTTGCCTGGGTGGTTTTTGTGTTGTTGCATTCAGGTTGGTTACAGGCACAAACTCCACTATTATTGCATCAGCAATCATTGGGTGTAAAGCTAAATAACCAAGCCTTGTATTATTACGAAGATGCGACAGGTAAACGCAGCTTTGAGGAAGTGCAGGCACAATCATTTGTTCCAGTTACGCGTAAAAATAACCGTTTTGGGTATTCTGCTTCCGTATTTTGGTTTCGTTTCAAGCTCAAAAATGCCCATCAAACTCAACGGAAATGGTGGCTTGAGATCGGGTATCCAATATTAGACAAGATACAACTATATACCCAAAAAGGGCAAAACTGGGCGCAATTACCTCTGGGTGATGAATTGCCGTTTCACCAGCGACCCATCTATAGTCGCAATTTTGTGGTTCCACTCCAGCTTACCGATTCAGCAATACACACTTATTATCTCAAAGTACAAACTACCAGTGTTTTAAAGGTTCCTTTGACGCTTTACCAACCTACTGTGTTTTATCAGAAACAGGCCGATGAACAACTGTTGTTTGGAGTGTATTATGGCATTTTACTGGTGATGGCCCTCTACAACCTCATTATTTATTTTACCCTCCATGAGCGTTCTCATCTTTTATATGTGTTGTTCATTGTTTTTGCCACGCTCTTCAATGCAGGGTTAGATGGATACGATGATCAATACCTATGGCCCAACTGGCCCGAGTTTTCCAATAATGCTGTTATATTGTTTGGTGGAATATCCATCTTCTTTTTGTTGTTGTATGCCAACTGTTTTCTGGAGGCTAAAAAATATGCCAATCGATTAAGCATAGGCTTGATTGGCTGGGGTGGATTGAGCTTGTTAAATGGATTGATAGCATTGATAAATACCAGACTAGCTACCCAGTGGATGCCCATAGTTGCGATAGGAAGTTTGCTTTGGATGATGTTTACGGCCATTGTTTGTTATCGACGGGGGATGGTTGCGGCTCGGTTTTTTCTGTTGGCCTGGGCCATGCTAGGGCTTGGTGTCATTGCGTATGGTTTAAGTATGATTGGACTTATACCGATCAATAATTGGACGATGAGTTTGGCTCGTATCTCGTTGGTGCTGGTAGTCATACTTTTATCGCGGGCTTTAGCCGATCGTTATCAGCAATACAAAATAGATAAAGAAAAGACCCAGCAAAAGATTTTAAAGATACAAAAGGATGCCAATGAAAAACTGGAAAAAAAGGTGCTGGAACGTACCAAAGAGATTCAGCATAAAAGTGATGAGATTCTGACCCAAAACGAAGAGCTTCACCAGCAGCAAGAAGAAATTATTGCCCAAAACGAGTTTATAGAAGAGACCCACGCCAAACTAAAGCAGGAAAGTAAAAAAACGCGTGAAAGTATCAGAGCAGCCAAACTGATTCAAAAGGCGGCATTGCCCAGTCGTCATAAACTGAGACAATTGTTTGGCGACCGTTCCTTCATTGTATACTATCCCAAAGACCTGGTTTCGGGAGATTTCTACTGGGTAACTAAAGTACATCAAAAATTTAATATTGAAGATTTATGGAAAAGTAAATCTGCTAAAAACTCCGAAACCGAAGTCACAAGTGTAGCTACCAAACAAACGAAATCCAGGGAGATTACATTGGTTGCGGCCATTGATTGTACTGGCCATGGCGTACCAGGGGCGTTTATGAGTATGATTGGCATTTCCTTGTTGAATGAAATTGTAAACGAAGGCGGGTTATACGAAACCGATAAGATTTTAACCAAGCTTCACGAGCGGGTACAGATGGAGCTAAACCAAGAAGAAAACTCAAGGATAAACCACGGTATGGATGTGTGCTTTTGTAGACTAGAACAACTATCAGAAGAAACCACGCAAGTCACTTTTACGGGTTCTAAGCGTCCTTTATACTATGTGAAAGATGGAATATTGGGCGAACTAAAGGGCGATCGGGTGAGTATTGGAGGGTATACTTCCAAAAACCGTAAAAGTTTTACTACTCAAAAGATGGAGTTCAGCAAAGGAGATATGTTGTATCTGACTACTGATGGTTTTGTGGACATGCCCAATGACAAACGGAAAAGTTTTGGGACGCGTCGTTTGAAAATGATGCTCCAGGCTTATTACAATTTACCTGTGCGAGAACAACGCGATGAAATTGTAAGAGTAATGCGTAAGTACAAAGAAAACGCCGAACAGCGAGATGACATCACCATATTTGGTATTCAGATATGAGGCTTCTATAAGACTTGTTGAGTATTGATTTTGGGCTGTAATATGTTGATTATAAGGGTTTTAAAGGGAGTTTAATCGAGGCCATTCAATCGTTCATAGACTTTATTCTTCAAGTGGTACTCGATATTTTCTATCAGTAAACCCATGAAACAACTACCCATACACAAGCTTCCTACCACCCCTGATCAACTGGTGAAGGTGGAGCGTATTGACTATACCAACCCCTATGATTACACCAAACTCCATCGCCATGACTATTATGAGATTATCTTGATGGAGCAGGGGGGAGGGCGGCAGGTCATTGATTTCGAGGAAAATAGGCTTGAGTCGTGGAGTGTGTACGTCGTTTTTCCTGGTCAAGTACATTTACTACAACGAGACCCAACATCCAGAGGATGGATAGTACAATTTACCCCACTGGCATTGACTGAAAAAACTTTGCCATTGCATGAGCTTGGTTTTATTGTAGAGAGTAAAAATGCTTTTGATGAAGTATGGGTGACTTTTCAACAATTACAAAATAGCCTAAAAGATGTTCGTATTTATTCGCGCATCATTGCTCAGCATTACTTGCATATCTTACTCTGGAAAATACTCCAAATGCAAGCTTCAAATAATGCGAGCAAAGTAACTACCTCATCAACTCCTGGCATTCTGAAGCGATTTTTGAGCTTGTTGGATCAACATTTAGCCCAGACCCGATCCGTTACCCAATATGCAGACTGGCTTGCCACCACTCCCAAAAAATTAAATGTGCTTTGCAAAAAACATTGGGGCAAAACTGCGCTGCAAGCAGTTCACGAACGTTTGCTTTTGGAAATCAAACGTTTATTAATGACCCAAAGTCTATCTCATAAAGAAATTGCTTACCACTTGCAGTTTGATAGCCCAGCGGCTTTTAGTGCTTTTGTAAAGAAAAAAACGGGACTGACGCCTACCGAATTGCAAAACGAACTGGAACAAATTTATAAGTAAATGCTGCTTTTTTATAAGTATCCAGTTCGACGAATATTGTACCTTTATCCTACTTCCAAGATATATAAATTTGACAACGAATGAACAACCAAGAGTTTAGAAAACACGCCCATGAATTGGTCGACTGGATGGCCGATTATTTGGAAAATATAACCCAATACCCCGTAAAATCTCAGGTAAAACCCCGCGAGGTTTTTGATCAAATAAGTGCGCATCCTCCAGTGGAAGGCGAAGCCTTTGCTGATATTTTCAAGGATTTTCAAGAGCAGATTATCCCAGGCATGACCCATTGGCAACACCCTTCTTTTTTTGCCTATTTTCCAGCAAACAGTAGTTTTCCCTCTCTCCTGGCCGAAATGCTCATGTCTACAATGGGGGCGCAATGTATGATTTGGGAAACCTCACCTGCTGCCGCCGAACTGGAAGAAAGAATGATGGAATGGCTGAAACAAATGATGGGGATTCCAGCTCATTTTGAAGGAGTAATCCAAGATACGGCCTCTACTGCTACTTTGTGTGCCATTCTGACTGCGCGTGAGTATTATACTGACTATCAGATCAATGTGCGAGGCTTTCAAGATGAGAAATTTACGGTGTATTGCTCTTCGCAGACCCACTCATCGATCGACAAAGCAGTGAAGATTGCGGGCTTGGGGAGTATGCATTTGCGCAAAGTATTGGTAGACGATAAGTTTGCCCTTGTTCCAGAAGCGTTAGAACAAGCCATTGTAAAA
>CALDJV010000249.1 GCA_937899305.1 uncultured Cytophagaceae bacterium | reverse complement strand
TCAAGCAATACTATTAATTAAACTAAGACAACAGACAACGTGCGGAAAGTCGGCTCCACCGTGGTTTTCTTGCCCACGCATTGGATTTTTTGTTGCCCGTTGCTACGCCCATTTTGGCTGCTCTGGAAGGCGAAGTCCTAGAGGTCAAAGTAGATTCAAATGAAGGAGGTTTTCGCAAACGGTACTTAGGCAACCAATACCTCAATTGGATCACCATTGCTCATGCAAACGATGAGTTTTCGCAATACGCTCACCTAAAACATCAAGGAGCCATTGTTCAGCCAGGAGATTGGGTAAAAACCAGGGATGTCATTGGCTACAGTGGCAATACGGGGTTCAGTACTTGTCCCCATTTGCATTTTCACGTATATGAAAACGCACCCTACCCTCCTGGTTGGCGAACCAAAAAGGTACGTTTTCAACAAGAACTCCCTATTATTCGTCACAAATACCGAATTATGTATGAAGTATTCAAGTTTAAAATAAAGAAGCATACCGAAAATAACCAGTAGCCATTCTCTGGATGCTCCCCAAAAGTGATTGTAGAAGTTTAATATCAACAAATTATTGCATGATGGTCGGCTTTACCGTCACTTCCACCCCAGGTTGCCAATCTTTGTGCTCACTCGTATAATACAAATAAGCGGTACTGGCTGGAGCCCGGTAAGTACCCGGAATTTCAGCCTTTAAGTCCAAATTGATTGTATGGGTAGCCTGAGGGGCCATTTCCCGGAAGTAAAAAATCACGTAACTTTTACGCAATTCATAATAAGCTACTTTGCCATGTTCTTGTAGGGCTTTCAATTGCCAAGGCTGCACACTCAAACCCGAGGGAATACCAACTAATGCCACGGCAGAGGGTACTCCTTCCGACTTTTTGTTTTGAATGGTCGTAGTCAATCGTACATTTTCTTGAGTAAGTACCTCTTTACTTGTTAACTGCGTACGAAGGGCCAAAGCACAATCCTTACTGGGCTTGGGGGTAATGGCATAGTAACGTACATTCAAGCTAAACGGAATCGACGTTTTCTGATTGGTAAAACGTACCGAAATGTTGTTCATACCAGGTTTAAAATATTGCTCGAGTCCTTTCAAATTGGCCGCCCTAAACTGAGATTTATTAAACGCCAATTTACCAATTTTTTGCTGGCCTAGATATACCAGCAATTCACCATTTTGAGGTTGGTTGGCTTGTAAGCCAGCGTATTTTGTCAAAGCTTGCAAAGCCAGCACTGTTCCTTGGGTAGACCCAAAATAACCTCCTTGTCGTTGAGCAATGAGGTAATTGATCAAGGGCAATGCTCGATTGATATTGGGCTTGGGTTGTCTCATTTCGGCCAATGCAATCAAGGCCACCGTTTCTACTTGCAAAGAAATACCCCCTGAGCGTACAATGCTATGATCTGCTTTGAGATTACCTGGCTTACGCTGATCTATTTTCCCTCTCAAATTATTGAGTAGAACTTGGGCTTCTTGGGTTTTACCCAAGTTCAAAGCCGCCAATGTTACCAAAGCCATGCGATACGCATCCTGACTGTCCTGTACTTCTTGATAAACCGTTTTAAACTCAGATTTCACGTCCTTTTCTCCAGCATGAGTCAACGCATACAACACATACGCATTGTTTACCGCTCTCGAAGCACCCGAAAACCCGTATTTTCCAGCATTTTGCTTGAATCCTCCCTTGCCATCTTTTCGCGACAACAACCAAGCCTTGGTGCGGGCAATCAACGCATCGCTGACTCCGCCATACACCTTTTTCATTTCCAAAAACTCCATCAAACCAAAAGCAGTCAGCCCCTCATGAGGTGGGGTATCACCATACCATTCAAAACCTTTTTCGCTGGTTTCATAAGCGGCCAACTTCTGATAACCTTTCTGGATGTAATCCAACGCTTTTGCCCTGAACTGAGGGTCGGCCAATTGGTTTTGTTCCATAAATTGCAACGCCAAAATATTAGGATAGGTACTGGAAGATACCTGCTCAAAACAACCGTAGGGTTCCCGAATAATGGCCGCGATGCCATCCATCAAATCACCCAAAATATTAGGATAGGCCACCAACTCTACTTTCAGGGTACTGTCTACAATCTCCGGAATGTTTACCTGATATTCGTTCTGGGGTTGGTTGCCCGAATACGAATCGGTCCGAGGAAAGCCCTTCGAGAAAATCTCAATTCGTTGACTGAAGCTTTCTGAATATTGAGGATGTTTGAATTGAACAGCCAACTGTTGCGTTTCTTTGTCCTTAAACACCCGTCTAACAGTCCCTTTTAGGTACACCGTTTTGGTGCTTTGAGGAGCAATGGTGAGGGTTTGCGTAGTCCGCTCGATCTGGATGACGCCTGGCACTTTTGCCTGTAATGTACCCTTGATCTCCACTCCGGTATTATTGGTCAAATACACGGGTAATTCCAGCGCATCGTTTACTGAAAAATAAGGTGGCACTTTGGCGGTAAGCTCAAAGGGAAGTTTGGTAAAATAAGTTTGTTCGGCCCGCCCCAGGTTTCCATTGGTTCCTATTCCTTCGGCAATCACTCGAAAGGTAGTCAGGGCATCATTGTTCCAAAAAGTAAGGGTTGCTTTGCCGTTGGCATCGGTAACCACCTCTGGATTCCAATAAATGGTATTACGAAAATCAGAGCGCTGTTCTGGGCTGGTATTGATTTCCGAAGCCTTGTACTCCTTGGGGCGATAAACCCGCACCTTAGAATAACTCATCTTACAAAGATAGCGATAGTCAATCGTGTGGGTTTGTTGATGGGTTGAATAATTGGTAGTTTTGCCTTTGGTCGTAATCACAAGGGTTGGGTAATCCTCAGGCTGCAAAGACTTCTCCTTTTTTAATGAAAGTATTTCACTAGGAATGAAGTTTTCAATCCGTTCCAGACGTTGGTACACCTCATTGTTGATCTTATAAATAACGGGGCTGATGAAAATATCACCTGAATTATCATCCAAATCGAGTATACCACTTTCATTTAAAGGCATTTTATTCTCTAGGTAAAGGTCTCCATTTACTTGAATGGTGTCTGCACTGGCATTATCTTCAAATTCCAGGTTCAAATCTACTTCAATTTCCTCTTCGATTTCTTCTTCGTCGGGCACCTCTACTACCTCTGGTTGCTGGATCACAGGCAAAGTTGATTTATTGGTCACGGGCACCTCAATCATACTTAAGCTAAGACTCAACGAATATTCATCATTTGATATTGCCTGGCGGATTCTCTGCTCTTCCAGGCCTATTGGACTCAAGTCTACCCTTAGGTTGTTCTCAAACACAATGTTACAAGCAATCGAGTAATGGGCCACACTTTCAGCAAATAATTGTACTGGCGCTGTAGGGTCAATGTTTGGAAATTCAAACTTGCCATCTACCCCAGTAATCACCTCTAGTTTGCGACCTTTCCCTTCCAATTCATACAACATCACCTTGGCTTTTACTGGAATCAAAGTATCGCTGCGCGTTTGAATCACCTGCCCTTTTATCCGATTAACCTTGTCTTTTTTAAACTTAGGTTTAAAATTCAACTCCGATACCTTACTCCATTCATAACGTCGCCAGCCATGGGTCATCATCACGTAATCCAGCGCAGGAATGGCCTTGGGTTCGCCAGACTTGAAATAAAAATTGGGCTCATATACCTTGCCTTTTAGTTCGGCACTCATCAACAAATAAGACAAAATATTATCTTGCTTGTCGTCTGCCAACGAGAGTACTTTGTCATCTACCACTGCTACTGAGAGGTTGGCCGCAACGGGCCGACCATTTTCGTTGGTAGTTAAAATATCTAATGTTACTTTTTCTCGAGGTTGGTAATTCTTTTTGGCTGTTTTCACCTCCACCTTGATTTGTTTGTGGGGATTGATAAAGACCAACCGCTCACATTGGGATTTTTGATTGGCATCAAACAGGGTGATTTTGGCAATGCCTACTGGATAATCAGCAATTGGGATCGTTTGGTCGTTTTTCCCTTGGATACGCATTTTCTGGCTGTACCTAATTTTCCCTCCACTTTGTACTGTCAAATACATGGTACTAAGCTGGTGACTGTACAGATTTACCTTCAGTTTCTTACGGTTCAATTGCACTACCCCTAACCCATATTGGTCGGTATTGGCCATCGGCAACTTGTATTTACCTTCTATCCCTCGGGGTTTGGTAATCCGCACTCGATATTGCGTTCCCTCTTCTGGAATCATCTTAAATGCGCCTAATCCTTGATGAAAACTTTTAAAACGAGTCACCTCCTGCCCTTTTTCGTCTTCTACTACTCCCTCGATATCAGCCGGTTTTCCAAATTCATTCAAAGCCTTGAACGCCATTTGTCCTTCTGTACCTGCCACCCAGGTGCCCCCCTCAGGGAAAAAATCCAGGGTAATGTTACCTAATAAAATGGGAATGGATCGAGTAATGGATTCTTGTTGTTGTTGGTGTGGGACAAAAACAGTGAGCATACCATCATTATTTTCTAACTTATTGGGCAAAACAAACTTTAGCTTCGCTTCACCTTTACCATCGGTAGTCACTTTGCCCGTTTTATAAGCCTTGTTGGCCAGATTTACCCGATAACTTACTTCTTGCAAGGCAATCAGGCGATCTTGCAAGTCTCGGGCCTTCAGTTCTGCTTCTACAGTATCTTGAGCACCATAAGATTCTCGTTTAAAATCTAGTTTTAGTAATAACCGAGGCTTGATGGCGTTCTGAACCTGCAGTTTTTTCTCAAAGAAATAGGCCTTTTGATCCGAGTTTTTCATCCATTGGGTATACGCCTTGATGGTATACAAACCACCTTCGGCTCCAGGGTCTAGCTTGAAATCTCCGTGAAACTTGCCATGACGAATCGGAAGTGAAAGTTTGCCAATCTCGCTTCCTTTGGGGTTCAGCAATTCTACGTAAGCCACATCACTCAGTTTTTCTGGTGCAGTTTCGCCTACAGCCTGCAAATACCCACTCAACCAAATGTCTTCCCCTGGGTAATAAAAGGGTTTATCGGTGTGTAAGTATACTTTTTCGGGGGTTCGGGTTTGTTGGTAGTGGGCAAATCTGGTGTCTAACTTTTGAGAAAAAGCATCTTTGCCTAGCTTCTCAAGCCGGGAAGGTTGCATTTGGTTGCTACACCTTACAAATACCAGCAATGAAAATAGCAGCAATGCCGAGAGGGTGATAAAGAGTGTTCTAAGTTTCATAATCACATCATTTTGTTAGTTATCATAGTGTTTTAGCGGTATGCCCCATTGAAGCACAAACCCAATTATCTACTGGTTTGCTCTATAGAGCGACAGCTATTGCTACAAAAGTAACAAATTATGTGGTTTTAGGCAGCAAATCAACTAAAATTTTAGTTGCTATAATACTACTCTATCCGATGAATACCTTGAACCCTCGCACAAATAAGTATCAAGTAAGTCAGTTCGCTAAGTCTGCTTCGAGCTTCCGCAAAGCTTTCTGATACAGTTTTTCGAGTTTTTTGGGGTGGTGCTTATTGGGGTAACGTACTGGTTTTACCCTTTGCCTCCATATTTATCGGATCGTCAAACGCTCTGGGTTTGAAAAACGCACCAATACGGCCTCTTTAGGTGGTTTCGCATTAAACTTTGTAATAAATTCAATAAAATCTTTGCTCACTATTTCAGGTGATACCCGCGCAACATCTGAAAGACTTTTAAACTTATAGGAAACAATAAGTTGCTTGCCGTCAAAACTAAATAAATCAAAACGCTTTGCCTCCCACCATCTCTTTCCAGTAGCCGAGTCTACATTTTGCCAATAAATCAATTGTATTTTACTCTTAGACATCTCATAATCTTTTGGCAGGTCTTTTGGACGAATCGGATGGCTAGGGGACATAAATACACTTTCGTATTTATAAGCCTGACACTTGAATATATACGTTATATTCAAAACATCATCAATGACTTGACGCAAATAGTTGTGCCCTTTGTCCCATAAATCAAGCGAATAATAGAGGCTGGTACGTCTAATTCCATCAGAGTTTTTTATAAAACAAGGCTTGAGTTGTACATTTACATTCCGCGGTTTTTTGGGATAGACATTGCTTTCTTGCTTCAGCGTACGCAATAGTTTGAGGTCAATATTTTCGGTTCTAGTGATTTCAGAGTTAAACTGTCGTTTTTTTAATGCCTCGGCATAACTGGTTTGTAAAAGCGGATCATCGGGCGACTGCCAAAAAGCTCTGATTTCTTCAAAACAACGGTATTTTAACGCCCTTGTTTGATAATATTGATATCTTTCAAGCAAAAACTTTTTTACCTCACTATATTTACACAGGATCTTGATGGTACCTCCACTTTTCTTTTTCCCTACCAACACAATGGCTTGTATGTCATACTTTTGCTTGTCATGGCGATCTTTCCAATAATATTCCTGGATTTCCATCTCAAAAAATGACTTCCGGCCAAACCTTCTCTCCCGTCGCAATGATTCATTAATTACTTTAAAATCATCTACAAGGTCAAAATATGATTGTGAAAAGCGAGCAAACCCTTTGTTGTATTTATAAGGTATTATTTTCATGTCAATCATACCCTCATGTATCAGCGAAGGCAAATCATTGTAAGCCAGCAGATAGGCTCGATTGGGGTATTTATCAAAGTGAATGGTACGCCATATTTTACCTTGCGTAAAACCAATCTGACTTACCAACATCAGAACAAAAATCAAGTTCAAGCATCTTTTCATTCTCTAATAAAGCTTCTTTTAGCGTCAATTCCATCTCCCAATTCACGAACAGTACCTTGGCCCGCTTCAATGCCAGCATTGAGTTTATAAAAGTTGGATAGCCACAAAAAAAACTGCTGAGTTTCCCCAGCAGTTTCTATATGCCTTACTTTCAATATATTGTTTGCTATTGTTTAAAGTGCAAAAGCAACATGTTTTTTGCATTGGTATTACCCATGGCTTTCGCTCGTTGCCAATCTACTTTAGCACCTTCATTGTCATTGGATAGCCACTTGGCTTTTCCTCGCAAATACAATGCTTCGTGGTAGCGACCATCTAGTAAAATGGCGTTGTCAAAATCTTTGATGGCACTCTTGTAATCAGCCAATCGGATTTTGGTATTTCCTCGGTTCAAATATGCTTCCTTGAAGCGAGCATCGGCCCAAATGGCTTGAGTATAACGGGTAATGGCATCATAAAAAGCTTCGTTATCTAAGCGCTCATTTCCTAACGTGTAAAACTTTACCGCTTCGGCATTTTTTGAAGAAAGTACCGCTTTGTAGCTGTTCATAGCTGTGTCTGCTACCACAGTCGTATCTTTTACAATACTTCCTCCTCCTCTGCTTTGGCAATATTCTTTGATGAGTCCTTCGGCTTTTCTATCTCCTAGTGCCTTGGCTTTGTTCAAGTCCTCACAAGTCCCTATAGCATCTCCAAGTTCATAACGTGCCAGGGCCCGATTGCGATAAGACCAACCATCGTTTGGATCAATTTTCAGAGCTCGGTTATAGTCATCCACTGCTCCTTGGTATTTTTTCATCCCAAATTTGGTACGCGCCCGGTGCGCATAAGCCCATCGATAACCAGGGTTGAGCTGAATGGCTTTGTCAAAATCAGCCAATGCCTTTTCATAATCTTTCTTGTAAGTATAGAGCACATATCCTCGGCTGGCCAACGCCCAAGCATAATCAGGCTTCAGCTCAATAGCCTTGCTAAAATCATCGATTGATTTGTCAATTTGTCCCAATTTGCGGTAAGCCCGCGCTCGATGTGCATAGGCGATTTGGTGGCTTGACTTCAAGTGGATGCATTTATCATAATAGTCAATGGCCTCTTTCCACTTTCTTGCTGTCAACGCTTCATCCCCTTTGTTAAAATATTCCTCCGCTGAGAGGGCAGGTCCGTCTCCAGTACAAAAATCATCAATCCAGCTCTGCGCCTTGGGGTTCTTCAAACGCAGGGCGCTGTTCCAATCACGACAGGCTTTTTCCAGGTTACCAAAACGATGATGTACAATTCCTCGCCACAAATAAGCCTCTGAAAATCGGGGGTTCAATACAATAGATTGACTGTAGTCTTTCACCGAGTTGTTGTAATCGCCCAATTTAGAGCGTACATACCCTCGGTTATTGTAAGCCATGGCATAGTCTTGATCCAAAGAAATGGCTCGATTATAATCCTGTTCGGCTTCGCTAAATCTTTTGAGTTTGGCTTTGGCCCATCCTCGGTTATTGTAAGACGCGGCATCTTCCAGATTCATTCCAATGGCTTTGTCGTAGTCATTAATTGCACTCTGAAAATCCCTCGTCATCAAATAGGTATATGCTCGGTTGTTGTAAGCCTTGGCAAAGGTAGGGTCCAGTGCCACTGCTTTAGTATAATCACCGATGGCCTCTTTGTATCGCTTCAAGGCAAATTTTGAGAGTCCTCGGTTGTTGTGTACCTTGGCTTGGTTAGGTTCTAGTCGCAATGCAATATCACAATCTTGAATTGCTTCTAAATAATGGTTCAAGCGATATTTGGCAATGGCTCGGTTGGCATAAAACGCCGGTACTTTGTTTTGCTGGGCAATGGCTTTGTCGTAGTTTTCTACCGCACCTTTGTAATCTCCTTTGTTCAGTTTTGTATTGCCTTGATCAAAGTACTCTTCTGCGGTTTGCGCCCATACGCCTGATGTTGCCAACAGGCTTATAAATAATAAGTGGTAAAGTGATCTACGCATTGATATTAGTATTTGGTTCACAGTTATCTTTTATTCTAAACAATTGTTGTACCTAAAGCTTTGTATCTCAGTACTCACAGGTAAGTTTCTCGTTAAAATGAAAGAGCAAAGTTATGGTTTTTGATACAACCTTTTGCATAAAAGACAATTTAAATACGATAAAGTAGTTAACATGTTCGCCAAATACTGTGAATTAT